>DATAGL010000929.1:0-3719 GCA_036263755.1 Chitinophagaceae bacterium
ATGTTTTCTTTATTCTTCAGAATGGAAAGCATCAGGTGCTCCGTCTCTACCGTGGGGCTTTTCAGGGCCTTGGCCTCGAGCACGGTCACCCGGATCACCTTCTCCGCCTGCTTGGTCAGCGGAAGGCTGTTGATATTGGCAATGTTCTTACCGGTCTTATCTTTTACAGCCAGCTCTATTTCTTTTCTGAGTTCGTACAGGTCAACATTAAAGCTCTTCAGGATGCGAACAGCCGTATTATCGCCCTCACGAATCAGGCCCAGGAGCAAATGCTCTGTACCGATAAAATCATTTCCCAATCGCAGGGCCTCTTCCCTGCTGAAGGAAATGATCTCTTTTACTTGTGAGGAAAAATTATTATCCATTTTAAAAAGGTATGTGCTTTATACAAGTATAACAAATATTTTCGAGCAGGGTTTAACACTAAATGTTAAGTCTTCGCTGTGCAGGATAGGAAGTCAAACCGCGCTTTTTATGGAAGTCAAAACTGATACCAAAGAGATATTTACTGTCATTCGGGTCACTACGCCGCTGCTCTCTGCTAATATGACAGCGGAACTGACGGAGCGGATCGAACCGCTGCTCCAAACCGCACAAAAGAATGTAGTGCTCGACCTTGCCGGCGTAGCAGCCATCGATGAGCCGGCAGCAGAGGCACTGGTCCAACTGCAGCAGCGCTTTTACGAATCGGATGCCTCCTTTGTCTGCTGCGCACTGACTCCTGAAGTGGAAGCGTTCCTCGACAGCAAGGATTTGCTGGAGCTGATGAACATTACCCCTACCGAAAGCGAGGCCTGGGATATTGTTCAGATGGAAGAGATCGAACGGGAACTCTTTTCCGGCGACGATGCCGATGCACCGGAATCATGACCCTCCCCTCTTCCTTACTTCATTTTCTGTGCCGGGCCTGCGCCGTAGCACCGGGCGACCTGCAGGTGAGCCCGGTAAGCGGCGGTTCCATCAATACCGCCCTGCGGCTGCACACCCGCACAGGCCCCTCCTTTTTCGTGAAACACAATTCTGCCCGTATTTTTCCCCACTTGTTCGAGCGGGAAGCCGAAGGCCTGCGCCACCTCGCCGCTACGGGCACCCTGCGCACTCCCGAAGTAATAGCCACCGGCGTGGTGGAGGACCACCAGGTACTGGTGCTGGAGTGGATCGAACCCGGGCCCCGCACCGGAACGTTCTGGACCCGTTTCGGCGAAGGCCTTGCCGCCCTGCACCATGTTTCCCGGGAGCACTTCGGCTTTGACGGGGACAACCATATGGGCAGTGTGCCCCAGGACAACCGCCCTTCGGAAAGCTGGACCCTGTTTTTCCGGACGCAGCGGCTGGAACCCCTGCTGCAGCGCTGCCGGAAAAAAGAACGGGTCCCTCCGCAATGGGAAGCGGCTTTCCTCCGACTGTATGAAGCCCTCCCGAAGCTCTTCCCCGAAGAGCCGCCGGCCCTCCTGCACGGCGACTTATGGAGCGGCAATTTTCTCTGCGCCGCCGGCGGCCTGCCGGTACTCATCGACCCGGCGGTATATTATGGTCACCGCGCAATCGACCTCGGCATGACGAAGCTTTTCGGCGGCTTCCCTCCTTCTTTTTACGAAGCCTACCACTACCATCACCCGCGCACGGAAGCAACCGGGGCGCAGGAGGAAATCTGCAACCTGTACCCGCTGCTGATCCACCTGTACCTCTTCGGGCCGGCCTACCGTTCCGCAATTGAACGGATCCTGCAGCGCTACGTTCCGGGGCATGGCGTTTAAATACTAATTTTAGCGCATGTTATCGGTTACGATCTTAGGAAACAACTCGGCCGTCCCCGCTTTTAACCGGCACCCGACCAGCCAGGTGGTGTCGCAGGACGGCGTCAATTACCTCGTAGACTGCGGCGAAGGAACCCAGATCCAGATGATCAAGTACAAGATCCGCAGGGGCAAGATCGCCCACATCTTTATTTCGCACCTGCACGGCGATCATTACTTCGGCCTCGTGGGCCTCATCAATACCTTTGGCCTGCTGTCGCACAAGCAGGAGCTGCACATCTACGGGCCCGAACCCCTGCAGCAGATCATCGAGATGCAGATGAACGTGGCGGAGACTACGCTGCCCTACCCCCTGCATTTTCATACGATCTCCGGCAACGCCGTGCTCGTGGACAACGAGAAGATCCTGATCAAATGCTTCCGTACCACGCACCGCATCCCCTGCTACGGGTTTTCCTTTGAAGAGAAAGATGGCAAGCGCAAGCTGCTGGTGGATAAAGCCCACCAGTACGGGATCCCGTACACTTTTTTCAGCAGCCTGCAGAACGGCCTCGACTACATCACGCCGCGGGGTGAAACGATCAAGAACGAATGGGTGACCGCCGCGCCCGACCGGGGGATGAAATATGCCTACTGTGCCGACACCCGCTACGACGAAGGACTGCTGGAACACATCCGCGGCTTCGACATGATCTACCACGAAACCACTTACCTCGACAACCTGCGCGACAAGGCTTTTGAACGGTTTCATTCCACGACGAAGCAGGCCGCCGAGATCGCCCGCAAAGCCGGTGTGCGCAAGCTGCTCATCGGTCACTTCTCTTCCAAGTACAGCACCCTTGACGCCTTTGTGCAGGAAGCCCGCGAGGTCTTTCCCAACACCGACCTCGCAGAGGAAGGACGGATGTATGAGCTGAACTGAGCGGGGTGAATGGGTCAATGGGTGAATGGGTGAATTTGTAGGTGAATGGAGGGAGAGTGAATGTGCGGATTTGCAAATGTGCAGATGATGTACGATGTAAGATGTACGATATACGTTTGTTAGTCGAACATCATACATCGGAAGTTCGCCTGACAAGTAAAAAATACCCTTCGCGTCTTTGCGTTTCTTCGCGCCTTTGCGTGCAACAAAAAGCTGCAGGTAAAAAGCTTGTTCTGCAAAATGCACAAGCCTCCCCTACCTCCTTTTCTCCTTAGCTCTGCGCGAAACACTAAATCCCGTAATCCAATCCTGCCCATCCTTAAAAAATCCTGTCAATCCGCGGTCCCGCACAGCATCCACTGGTAAAACAACGGGAACTCCTTTCGCCAGGTCGCCTCTTCGTGTTTTCCTTCCGCCCGGATCACGGTGGTCATGGAAGCCGGTGACAACCGGTTCATGATCTGGAACAGGGCGAGCAGGTCGGGAACCATGGATTCGCTTTCCCGCTGGCCGGCAAAAAAGTAGATTTTCCCTTTCACCTGTTTGGCCCGGGTGGCCGCATATTCTTTAATAGCCGGGGCTACCCAGAAGGCAGGAGAAAACACGCCTGCCCCGCCAAAAACGCGGGGGTGGCGCAGCAGGATATAAAACGAGATCAGCCCGCCCATGGAAGAACCGGCCGTAAAGGTATGCCGCCGGCTTTTCAGGGTGCGGAACCGCGCGTCGATAAAAGGCTTGAGCGTCAGGGCCAGGAAGTCGGCATAGGCGGCGCCCTCCCCTTTTCCGTACGCTTCCATGTCAAAGGGACTGTATTCATTCATGCGGGTCTCGCCCCCGTTGTCGATCGCCACGATGATGGAAGGCGGCACGCCCGGACAAAGCGTATCCAGGGCTTCATCCACGCCCCATTCCCCCGAGAAGGAAGTGGCTTCATCGAACACGTTCTGCCCGTCGTGCATATACAGCACGGGGTACCGTTCGCGGGAAGACGCATACCCCGGCGGCAGGTAGATCCACACCCGGCGGCTGCGGCCGAGCTG
>DATAGL010000930.1:0-2283 GCA_036263755.1 Chitinophagaceae bacterium
GTGAGCAAATTCCGTACCTGTTCCATCGACATCAGGGTATCAGGCGACTGCGGATGCACAATCACGGCAATGGCATCGTGGGCCATGACCATTTTAGAGGGCTGCACTTTTAACGAATCCATAATGAACTGGCCCTCGGCCGGGGTGTATCCCCGGGTGGCAATGATCATCCGGATGCTGTCCACGGCGAAGTCCTTCAGGCACTCCACTTCCGGCTTGTAGTGCACAATGATCTTGGCACCGGGGTGCGAGGACTCGTACACCTGCACCTGCGAATCGATGACGGGCTTGAACGACTCGTCGGCGCTGATATGGATCACGCCCTCGTCGGCCGTATCAGTAGCCTCCGTTCCCCCTCCCCCGCCGCAACCCGTGCTCAGCAGGGCCAGCAGCGCCAGGCGGGTCCAGCCCCTTCCTTTCCGTATGCTTCCTTTCCGTTCTTTCATAATCTTACTCCCTGAAATAATTCTTCTTGTAACCGCGGTAAATGCGCCAGGCACCATAAAGGACGAACAGGACCCCGATCAGGTTGTCGATGGGGCCCGGTTCTATTCCTAAAAAATTGATGCCGAGGTCGTCGTAGACAAGAAAAAAGATACCGGTCAGCAGGAAAAAGGCGCCCATGCCATAGTTGGCAATCGTCCGCTGCTGGGACACCTGCTTCCGTCTCATCTTCTCATAATCTTCCATAATCGTATGCGCTTTCGGGTTTGGCAAATTACACTTTTTTCACTTCGGCCGCGCTACTCCTCTCCCACAAAGGTCACGGGCTGCTTGAAGGTCACGGAAACGGGCTGCCCGTTCTGCCGGGCGGGCTGCCAGCGGGGCATCTTCCGCAGCACGCGGATCACTTCGTTATCGTAAGCCGAACCGGCCGACTGCAGCACCACGAACCGTGTCACATGCCCTTCCTCATCCACGCGGAACTCCACCAGCACCGTTTTGCGCGCGCCCGGCTCCAGCTCGCCCGGGGCCGTCAGGTGCCGCTGTAAAAAAGCGATCCAGGCATCGGCTCCACCGGGGAACATCGGCGGGGAGGGCGGCTCGGGTGCCGGCTCCGGCACTTTCGGCGCCTCGGGCTGCGGCTCCGGGGCCACGGCGGTGGCCGCACCGGGCGGCTCGGTGCCGGTGGGCGGAACACCATCAACATTTTCGGTGCCGATCCGCGCATCGATCATCTCCTCGTTTTCCCGGATCTCCGTGGCTTCATGGTCCGGCACGATCAGGATGTCGGTATGGCTGACCGTTTTCACCGGCTGCGGGAGTGGTGGCGCTTCAGGCGGCGGGGGCGGCGTTTGGGGCGGCGCCACCAGATCAATCAACACAATACTGTCCCTGGTCTGGAGCGGCGGCGCAGTTTGTTTCCGCCCCGAAAAGCCCATCAGCAGGAAAGCCAGTGCGGAAAGGCCGAAAGCGGCGCCCAGCGCCAGTTTCATCCGTCCCTCGTATTCCCGGCGCAGGGCGTAGGCGCCATAGCTTTTGTTCCGTCCGTCGAAAACGATGTCGAGCATGTCGGCATGTAAGATCTCATGGCTGGTCATGGTGTGTGGTTTTCCTTAGAGATGCGCCCGCTTTCTTTTTCCATACTGCCGCTCCGAACAGATCTGCTGCTTTCGTGCCCGCCGCAACACTTACCTTTGCCGCCGAAAAAAGCGCCCCGCATGAAGATCCTGATGGTTTGCCTCGGTAACATCTGCCGCAGCCCGCTGGCGGAAGGCATCCTTGAACACAAGGCCCGGCAGGCCGGCCTGCACTGGCAGGTGGACAGTGCCGGCACCAACGGCTACCACGTAGGCGAGGCGCCGCATCCTCTTTCGCAGAAAGTGGCCCAGCTCAACGGCATTGATATCTGCCACCAGCGCTCCCGCCGGTTCGAGCGTGCCGACATGGACCGCTACGATAAGATCTATGCCCTCGCCGACGACGTGCTGGACGAGATCCGGCACATTGCCCGCGACCGGTTTGACCCGGCCAAGGCCGGTCTGCTGATGAATGAGCTTTATCCCGGCGAGCACCGCTCCGTTCCCGACCCCTGGTCCGGCCCCGAGCAGGGCTACCATGAGGTGTACCGGGAGATTGAGGCGGTGTGCGCGCGCATTATTGAGAAATACAGGGAGCAGTAGAATGAGTGGTATTTGTAGTATTAGTGGTATTGGTGGTATTGGTGGTATTAGTGGTATTGGTGGTAAGAGTCTGATTGATAAGCGTGATGAACGAAATATATATGTATGCTATCCTTTAAATGAATCTGTCTTCTACACCTCATCCTAAAATTTCCAATAC
>DATAGL010000931.1:0-4940 GCA_036263755.1 Chitinophagaceae bacterium
CCAGTTCCTTTTGCTGAACAACGAGCTCACAGCCTTTCTCGATATCTGCGGCGCCTGCGAGCGGATCAAGAACACCCCGATCCCCTACTCTTACAGCGCCTTCATCAAGAAATTCATTTTTATCTACATAATGACGCTGCCCCTGGGCTATGTCATCCAGCTGGGCTACCTGATCATCCCGGTGGTCATCTTTATCTTTTATGTGCTGGCGTCCCTGGAGCTGATCGCCGAAGAAATTGAAGACCCTTTCGGACGCGACGCCAACGACCTTCCGATGCAGCGGATGTACGAGAATATCCGAAAAAATATAGCGGAGATCCTGGACTGATCCGGGCATCTCCGCTATACATAAATTATTAGCTAAACTGATTAAGGCCGGAAGGCAATCGTCTTCAGCAGCGGCTTCGCCGGACCGGGCTGCAGCAGTGTAAACACGAGGTACACATCCTGCAGCTCATTGCTCCTGGCACCTGCAACCGGGACCTGGAACGCGGCGCGGGCCTTATTGGCCTGGAAAGCACCGACCCGTCCTTCGCCCAGCTTCTGACCTTCGGGTGATCCGGCGCGGATTTCCACCTTGTACGAAACAGGCCCCTGCCCGATGGCAAACAGCTCGATGTTCCGGATACCGGTAAGGTCTACCTGCGGAATCCGCACCCAGCCGGTCTGGTCGGGGAACACGCCATAAGCGGAACCGGCCGAGTCTTTGCCCGTAAATCCTTTGAAATCGCGGATCATCGAAACATCCATTTCGCTGTTGCGCAGGTGTATCGCATTGCTGCCGGTGAGCGGCCGGATGCCGGCCCCGCCGTTATCGGTATAGGTAGCCTGAAGCACCAGGACTTCGCGCTCTTTCGGAGCAGCCGGTGCCTTGACCTGTCCCGCAGCCGGTAGTGACTTGCCTGTTTGCCCGGTCCCGGCCAGCGAAAGGATCCACTGCACGATCTGGCCTGCATCACCTTCTTTCAAGGTCGGGTGTGCCGGCATGGCGGTTTCGCCCCAGACACCCACACTGCCCTTGATGATCTTGCTCACCAGGTAAGCCTGGGCATCTCCTTTCTTCTGGTAACGGTTGGCCACAGCCGAGAAGGCGGGTCCTACCGATTTTTCATCCACTTTGTGACAGGCTTTACAGTCCAGGGAAAGCATAATGTTTTTGCCTGCAATATTACCGGACACCTGCTGGTGGCCTTTGGCCACTTCGGCTTCATCAAAGCCGCGCACCGATGTGGTGGATACGAACAGGTTGGCCGGCTGTACGCTGTCGCCCTTGTCAGAAACCACTACCTGGTAGGCAATCGGCTTTCCGGGGAAATAGAAGGACCGGTTTCCGGTAAGGCGGATGTCCACCTGCGGCTGCTCATTGCCGGCATACAGTTCTACCGTATTGCTCCTGGCGCCGCTTTTTTCGTCATCCACTACTTCCACCTGCAGCGGGTAATCGCCGTTCTGGGCCAGGGTATGCTTCAGGACCGGCTCCTTCGTTTCCACTTTCTGGTTACCGATGGTCCAGATATAAGAAAGGTTGTCGCCTTCGGGATCTTTTGCTTCCACCTTTGCTTCGATAGTAAAGGGAACTGTGCCGCTGGTTTTGGTAACCGTGAGCTCACCCACTTTGGGGGGCCGGTTGCCCGCGATGTAGTCAACGCGCACCAGACCGGCATCGGGATTCTTGGCAAACCAGCCGGAGCCGTATTCGAGCACGTAAATTCTTCCGTCGGGGCCTGTTTCCATATCCACCGGCGCTGCAAAGCGGGTGCCTTCCATAAACGGCTCCATTTTCTCAAAATCGCCGGAATCATTTGTAGTCACCACTTTCACCCAGCCGCGGATCCATTCGTAAATAAACACCTTGCCATTATAATAATCGGGCAGCCGCGACTCTTTCGGGAATTCGTCGGTATAATATACGGGGCCGGCCATGGCGGTGCGGCCGCCGGTGCCTACCTGCGGAAATTCATTCGAGGCATCATAAGGATAATAGATAAAGGCCGGCTGTGCGGGCGGCAGCTGCTGCAGCCCCGTATTGTTGCGGGAGTTATTGACCGGCTGGGCGGCATTGAAGGGTTCACCGCTCTGGCCCGTAGCGTAATCAAACGGGCGGTAGGCATAGTTGTTTCCGATGAACAGCGGCCAGCCGAAGAAACCGGCCTTACGGGCCTGGTTCACTTCATCGTAACCGCGCGGCCCGCGGGTCTGCAGGCTGTCGTTGGACGCATCGGGACCAACCTCGCCCCAATACACAAAGTCACGCTTGCGGTCAACGGAGATCCGGTAGGGATTCCGGTTGCCCATGACGAAGATCTCGGGACGCGCACGGGATTCATTGCGGGGGAACAGGTTGCCCTCGGGTACTTCATAAGTGCCGTCATCTTTGATGCGGATGCGTAGGATCTTGCCGCGCAGGTCGGCGGGGTTGCCGGCCGAACGGCGGGCGTCGTACTGCACATGGCCGGGACGGTCATCCAGCGGGGCGAAACCATGGCTGACGTACCGCTGCCCCTGCTCGTCGAAAGGCGTGGTGTTGTCTCCGGTAGAAATGTACATCATCTTGTCTTTTCCGAATGCGATGGAGCCGCCGGTATGGCAGCAGATCTCGCGCTGGGAATAGAACTGGAGGATCACTTTCTCGGAGGCGAGGTCCAGTGTATCGTTCCGGTACACGAACCGGGACAGCCGGTTCACCGACGTATCCACGGGGCTGTAAAAAAGATAGACATAGTTGTTGTTCTTGAAGTCGGGGTCTGCGGCAATGCCCAGCAGGCCTTCTTCGGCATTCACGTTCGGGGTGCTGGTTTTCCAGTATACCGGCAGCAGGCCTACCTGCTTCACCGTTTTGTCCTTTTCGCTGTAGCGCATCAGCTCTCCGCGGCGCTGCGCGATCAGCACGTCGAAGTTCGGCAGGATCGTCATTTCCGTAGGCTCGAACAGGGTGCCTTCGGTCAGCTGGGTCGCCACAAACCGGTCGTCATCCGGGGGCATGACCGACCTGGCCTTGCTGAAGTCCAGCTCCTGGTTGTCGCCGATGGCGAACCGAATGCCACCCAGCAGGTGCTGGAGGAACTGGGGTTCCTTATAGGCCGAATCGGTATGACCCAGTGCCGTATAAAACGCACGGCCGCCGTCATATTCATGGTACCACGACATCGGATGGCTCTTGCCGTTGGTGCCGCCCTTGTAAGAGCTTTCGTCGATAGAAAGCAGCACGTTTACGCCGGGGTTCAGCTTTTTGAAGTTGTACCACTCATCCCAGCGCCGCCAGGATTGAGGCAGGCCTTCCGTGGCCGGGTGGTCTTTTTTCTGGACGTTCAGCACGGCGAACTGCTGCTCGGGATGGCTTTCGAAATAAGCCCCAACGAGCCGGCCGTACCAGGCCCAGTCGTACTCCGTATCGGTGGCCGCGTGCACCCCCACAAAGCCGCCGCCCGACTGGATGTAGCGCTCAAAAGCTACCTCCTGGCGGTGGTCCAGTACATTGCCCGTGGAGTTGAGGAAGACGACGGCTGCATAATTCTTCAGGCTGTCTTCCGTAAATACGGCGGCGTTGGTGGTGGTGTCCACCTCGATGTCGTTCTGGGCGGCCAGTCCCATCAGTGCCGCATTGCCCGCAGGAATGGACGTGTGGTAATAACCGGCCGTTTTGCTGAACACGAGGATGCGGGGTTTTCCCGACCGTTTCTTGTTACAGGAAAGTTGAAAAAGGGAAACAAGCAAAAGCAAGCAAATCAAGTAGGGTTTTCTGGTCACTTTATATGGTAGGTTTATGTGAAAAAGCGGTTACAAATTAAGCTAAAAAGCGGAACTGTCCTGAACTCTCTAAACGGTCCGCTCCCCCTCGTTACGACCGATCAGCGCTTGCAGTACAAGGGCCACGAGGACCACACCCAGCGCCCCGATCGCATTGAGCCACAGGAAGGATACATCCGGCAGGAAGGAAATGGCCGCCCAGTGCTCATTGAAGAACAGTGCTATAATAAAGCATTCCACCCCCAAGGCGGACCAAAAAATGGCAGGTCCTTTTATGTGCCGGATATAAAAAGCCACCAGAAAAATACCCAAGATAACTCCATAGAATAATGACCCCAGAACGTTGACCGCTTCGATCAGGCTCTGCCCGAGGCTGTAGGAAAACTCCGCCACCAGGATACAGAAAACGCCCCAGGCCAGCGTATACCAGCGCGAGATACGGTACTCCTGCTCTTCTGTTTTCTTTTGGCTGTATCGCATGTGAAAATCCACCACGGTACTGGAGGCCAGCGAATTGAGGGCCGCCGCAATGGAGCCCCATGCTGCCAGGAAGATAATGGCGATGAGCAATCCCTTCAGGCCGGCAGGCAGGTATTTCTTGGCAAAGGACAGGAACACATAATTGGTGTCGTTGGCGTCCCGGCTGCTGACGGAGGCACTCATTTTTTTGAACGTGGCCCGGTTGCTTTCGGCTTCGGTATTGAGCTCTTTCAGCGTGGCAGACAGGGCATTGATGGAATCTTCATTATCCGTTTGCACGGCGGTGGCAAACCGGAGCGCCGCTTCCTTTTTCAGTACGCCCAGGGAATCCTGGCGCTGCTGCAGCACCCGGGCCGAATCCGACAGCCGGGAAGCCTGCACTTCCTGCACCACGCTTTCGTTGAAGGAAAGCGGCGCGGGATTAAACTGGTAGAAGGCGAATATGAGCACGCCGATGAGCAGGATGAAAAACTGCATCGGGATCTTGACCAGCCCGTTCATCAGGAGCCCCAGCCGGCTTTCGGTGTTGTTCTGCGCGGTCAGGTACCGGCCCACCTGCGACTGGTCGGTACCGAAATAGGAAAGGGCGAGAAAAAAGCCCCCTATCAGGCCGCTCCAGATATTATACCGGTCGTTCCAGTCAAATCCTTTTTCCGTCTGGCCATCGGTCAGCACATTGAGCTTGCCCAGTTTGCCGCCAACGTGCAGGGCAT
>DATAGL010000932.1:0-1602 GCA_036263755.1 Chitinophagaceae bacterium
TCACGGCCTGGAAGAAATGGGCGAAGGCAGCGGCGAAAACGGAGAGGACGTCCTGGTCCTGCGCTGCAGGTTTTCCGATTTCGGCAATATGCAGAAGGCCCTGGAAGAAAAAGGCATCAACCCGCTGAGCGCGGAAGTGGAGTGGATCCCCAATACTACTGTGGAGCTTGGCGAAGAGCAGGCCCAGGACGTACTGAAACTGGTGGACAAGCTTGAGCAGGATGAAGACGTGCAGAAGGTGTTCCACAACCTGCAGTAAGGCTATATTCGGCTGCCGGTGAACGGCAGTGATGAACTTATTACTTATTTTTCAGGCCTGCCTGATCCTAATGCACAAAGCCATCCGGTTCCGGATGGCTTTGTGCATTTCACCGGGCACGAAAGAAACCGAATCCATAAAGAACGGTTTACCGAACCGGTGTACTTTTGCGCATGCCCCCTCCCCTCATTCTATTCGACGGCGTTTGCAACTACTGTAACAGCGTGGTAAACCTGGTCATCCGGCAGGACCGGTCGGGGCGCATCCGCTTTGCGCCGCTACAATCCGGTTCCGGCAGGCGGATGCTGGAGCAGTACGGCATTCCGGACACCCTCGAATCATTTGTTTTTATAAAAGGGGGTAAAGCTTATCAACGGTCCACGGCCGTACTCAGGGTCGTGCACGAACTTCCCTGGTACTGGCAATGGGGGCGTATCGGCTGGCTTCTCCCCCGCTTCATCCGCGATGCGGTATACAACTTCATTGCCCGCAACCGGTACCGGTGGTTTGGCCGGAGCGAAAGCTGTATGATCCCTTCACCGGAAGTACGCAACCGGTTTTTAACAGGGAACGGGGATTTTTAAGGCAGCTCTTTTATGATGGTTCCGGCGGAGCAGGATCGCTTTCCGGCTGTCCGGGACTTTCCTTCCGGGTAAGCTCCAGGTAGCGGCTGTGGTTCCGGTAATAGGTAGCCGTCGTCACCAGTACGCCCCCTACCAGGCAGAAGGGGATCCAGAGAAAATGAGCCAGACCGGGGATCATTTTGGAGATCATCTTGTCGGTTACGATCCAGAACATCGCGAGGATAAAAGCCCAGACCAATGTGTATGGAATGAAATACGCGCGTCGGGAGCCTTTGACCTGCTGCTCCCATTCCCGGATAAATACTTTATTGCGGAATGCTGTATTGGACATACGGGTAAAGGTTAAGTAAGCCCGGGCAAAATAAGGATTGCATTGAAATTATGAAAAACCGTTTGGGGAAGAAGGCGCCAGTGGGGTGCATGCCTTCTTCACCGCTTTTTAAAACGCATTGAAAATGCCAGTCGGCCATCGGTAAATCCATTCCGGCAACTACCCTACTTTTTATACGCCTGCAATGCCCTGCACCGTACCCTGCAGGTACAGTACCGCCTTCCCGCTCATCAGCACCCGGTCTCCTTTCCAGGTGCAGCGGAGGTAGCCGCCCCGGGCCGAAAGCTGCCGGGCTTCCAGCTCGGTGGTACCCAGCTTTTCGCCCCAGTAGGGAATGATGTTGCAGTGCGCCGAGCCGGTGACCGGGTCTTCGGGTATGCCGGCACCGGGGTAAAAGCAGCGGGAGACCACATCCGCCGATTGCCCTT
>DATAGL010000933.1:0-13081 GCA_036263755.1 Chitinophagaceae bacterium
TGGGCCCGACGTTCCGGACGAAAAGTGCCCATGATGCTGTTTGCTATTACTCATTAACCTTAACATCATCGGTTATGCGAAAAAACGTTGCTTGCTGGAATGGAGATCTCCTGCAGATCCTCCAACAGGTGCGCCTGCGCACCCTGCTCTTGCTCCTGCTCCCGGTCCTGCTGACCATTCCGATGGCCGCATTCGCCGGAGCCTATACCCAAACCGTCACCCTGAGCGAACGCAATGCCTCCCTGATCACCGTTTTCCGGAAAATTGAAAAACAGACTGGGTACCATTTCTGGTACGAAGACGCACTGCTGAAACAAACGCGCCCCGTAACGGTTTCCTTCCGCAATGCCCCGCTTCCCGCTGTACTCGACGCCTGCCTCAAGGACCAGCCGCTGACCTATACCATCGTGGAACGGACGGTGGTGATCAAGCGGCGTCCTGTCACCCCGGCGGCACTTGTGACCACCGTTGCCGCCCCCGACGAAATAGTGACAGGCCGCGTGCTGAATGAACGGTCCGAACCGGTAGTAGGTGCCACCGTCCAGGTAAAAGGAACGGGGGAAGCCACCTCCACCAATGAGGAAGGCCGCTTCCGCATTAGCGTACCTTCCACGGATGCGGTACTGGTGATCTCCTCCGTCGGGTATGCCCCGCAGGAAGTGGCGTTGGGCGGCCGTACGGCTGTAGAGGTTTCACTGACCGGCAATGCACAGAACATGAGCGAAGTGGTAGTGACCGCGCTGGGCATCCGCCGGGAGGCCCGCCGGCTGGGCTATTCCACGGCTACCGTGAACACGGAACAGCTCACCACCAACCGCACGGTGAATGTCGGCAACAGCCTCCAGGGCAAGGTGGCCGGTCTCAATGTAACGCCGCCGGCCGGCGGCCCGGGTTCTTCTTCCAAAATCCGGCTGCGCGGCCAGTCATCCTTCGGCCCCAACAACTCGCCGCTGATCGTGGTCAACGGCATCCCGTTCAATAACCAGAGCTATGCGGCCGGTACCGGCGGCACCGTTTCCAATACGCCGGCCGGCGGTTCCTCCGACCAGGGCGACGGCCTGCAGAGCATCAACCCCGAAGACATTGAAAGCATGACGGTCCTGAAGGGCGGTGCGGCGGCCGCCCTGTACGGCTCCCGGGCAAAAGACGGCGTGATCATCATCACCACCAAGTCGGGCCGCGGCATGAACGGAATAGGAGTGGAGCTGAATTCCAACTTCCAGGCCGAACAGGCGCTCGACTTTATCGACTTCCAGTACGAGTACGGGCAGGGCGAGTTCGGCAAACGGCCGGCCACCCTGAGCGAGGCGCAATCCAGCGGCGTTTGGAGCTTTGGAGAGCGCTTCGATGGCAAGCCCCAGATCCAGTTCGACGGCACTACCCGTCCCTACGAGCCGCATAAGAACCGCATCCGCGACTTTTACCGCACCGGCTATGCCTGGACCAACTCGGTGGCGTTATCGGGCGGCAGCGACAAAGGCAACTTCCGCCTCTCCTTCGCCAATACGACGGCAGAAGCCATCATGCCCAATTCCGATTTCAACAAAAAGATCCTGAACCTGGGCCTCTCGTACCGGTTCACCAACAAATTCTCCGTTCAGCTCAACGCCAACTATTCGAACGAGCACAACCAGAATCCGCCGCAGATCGGAATCCAGGACATGAATGCCAACACCACCGTGTACACGCTGGCCAACAGCATCCATGCGGACTGGCTGAAAAACTATAAAGATGCCCAGGGCAACGAAATGGCGCTGGCTCGCTTCACCAACCGGAACAACCCGTACTGGGTAACCTACAACCGTTTCGAGAACGTGCGCCGCGACCGCATCTTCGGCAATGCTTCCCTGCGGTATGAATTCACGAAGAACTTTTACCTCCAGGGACGGATCGGGCAGGATTATTTCTCCCGCCCCTATGACTACAACCGGCCCACCGGCACCCGCTCGATCGGCTCGGCCCCGCCCGGACTGTTCAACGGGGTGTATTACCAGGATGTGTCCACCTTCCGCGAACGGAACATGGACCTCATGGCCGGCTATTCCACCACCTTCGGCGACTTCGGCATCGACCTGATGGCAGGAGGCAACTCCATGCAGCAACAGAGCGACCGGATGCGCACCCTCGTCACTAACTTCTATGTTCGTGACCTGTATACCATCGGCAACGGGGTAACGAAAGAGCCCGAATATGATTTCGGCAAGCTGCGGATCAACTCCCTGTACGGTTCGGCCGAGTTCTCGCTCCGCAATTTCCTCTACCTTACGCTGACGGCGCGTAACGACTGGTTCTCCACCCTCAACCCGCAGTCGAACAGTTATCTCTATCCTTCAGCCAGCGGCTCCTTCGTGTTCTCCCAGGCAGCCCGGATGCCGGCCTGGCTGAACTTCGGCAAGCTGCGCCTGGCCTATGCCGAGGTGGGATCGGGCACAGATCCTTACTCCGACAAGCTTTATTATGCCGTCAATGCGAATGCCCTGAACGGGATACCGCTGGGCCGCATCAATTCATCGGTTAGTCCCAACCCCAACCTGCGCCCGCTGAAGATCAAGGAAGCGGAGGCCGGCCTCGAGCTGCGCCTGTTCAACCGCGTGCTGCTAGATGTTTCGGTATACCGGAAGAATACCGTGGATGAAATCCTGAACGTGGACATCTCCAACGCCTCCGGCTTCGGCCAGACGAAAGTGAACATCGGCAAGCTGCGCAATGAAGGCGTGGAAATGCTGCTGTCGGTAAACCCTGTTAAGGGAAGGCTGAACTGGGAAACGGCGCTCAACGGATCCTTCAATGAAAGCACGGTGCTGCAGCTGGCCGAAGGCCAGCAGCGCTTCGATGTGGGCAACGGTGAGTTCTTCGGCATCGTGTCCCACGAAGTGGGCCGCTCGCTGGCTTCCCTGCGCGGGTTCGATTACCGCCGCGATGCAAAAGGCAACATCCTGACGGTGAACGGCAAGTTCCAGCAGGGCAGCCTCGTCACCTTTGGCAGTGCCATTCCCAAATGGGTGGGCGGCTGGCTCAATACCCTCAGCTTCGACCGGTTCCGCCTCTTTACCCAGGTGGATTTTAAGGCCGGGCACAAGATCCTGTCCAACTCAAACCTCAACTTCCTGCGGCACGGCCTGCATAAAAGATCGCTGGAAGGCCGCCAGGGCGGCGTGGTCTTCCCCGGCGTGAACCCCGACGGGTCGCCGAATACGGTAGCCGTGGAAGCGGAAGATTTCTACGCCACCTACCGCGGCGCCAACAATGCCACGGCTTTCGTATACAAAGGGGACTTCATCCGCTGGCGCGCGCTCTCGCTGGGTTACGACTTCAGCAACCTGGTGAAGGGTACGTTCATGCGCGGGCTCAACGTATCGCTGATCATGAACAATGTGCTTATGATCAAAAAGCACATCGATAACCTGGACCCGGAAGCGTCGGTTTCCTCATCCGACTTCCTCCAGGGCATTGAAACGCACGCCCTGCCCACCACGCGCTCCTACGGACTGAACGTAAACATCAAACTCTAAAACCGGACAGCCATGAAATCCATTCATTCCCTCATACTGCTGCTCGGCCTAGTGCTGGGGCTCGCCTCGTGCGACAAGGGTTTTGAGCAGATCAACACCAACCCGGTGCTTCCTACTTCGCTGGAACCCGCTTACCTGTTTACCAACGCCCAGTTCTCCTCGGCGGTCGGTACCTGGTTCTACCAGTCGCAGATCGTGCAGCAGATCAATACGCCATTTACCGGCGTGCTGGAAGGCGGCAACCACAACATCGTGTACGATCCCAATACCAATGCCCTGTTCAACAGCTTCTATACCGGCCCGGTAAAGTTCCTGGAGGATGTGCTGGCGAAGACCCGGACCGACACGACCCGCTCCAACCTGTACAACATGACCCGGATCTGGCGCTCCTACCTGTACATGGTGCTGGTGGATACCTACGGGGATGTGCCTTATTTCAGCGCAGGCAAGGCTTACCTGGAAGGCATCAACCGGCCGGCGTACGACGACCAGGAGGCGATTTATGAAGACCTGCTGAAGGAACTGGAAGATGCGGTCAACAAACTGGACGCCGCCCGCCGCATCGAAAAGAATGACCTCTTCTATGCAGGCAGCATCGACCAGTGGAAGCGGCTCGGCAATTCCCTGCTGCTGCGGGCCGGCATGCGGTACACGAAGAACAACCCCACCAAGGCCCAGGGAATTGTGCAGAAGGCTGTGGATCCTGCCCGGGGGGGCGTGCTGCAGTCGAACGCCGACAATGCTATGGTACGCTTCAACAGCACCAACAACTACAACAGTCCGACCGGCAACAACTGGAACGGTACCGAGCGGGCCAACTATTACCTCGGAAAGCCGTTCGTGGATTACCTCAAAACCACCGCCGACCCGCGCCTGAGGTTCATTGCGGTAAAGTACACCAACCCCAGTGCCGGTAACCTGTCCGATGCCCTGCCCGCCAATACGACCCCGGCCGAGCAGGAAGGCATGCCCTACGGCTACAACGAAGCCACTATTACCACGGCGCCCGGCTACCCCGGCAAGATCGGATCGGCTTTCCGGTATTCCCAGATCAACCGCGCCACGGTAGGCAAGATCGACGCTCCGGAATTTTTTGTGACCTATGCGCAAACGATGCTGCTGCTGGCCGAAGCGGCCCAGCGCGGATGGGTGACCGGCTCCGCGCAGGAGTACTATGAAAAAGGAGTGCGGGGGCATATGGACCAGCTCCGCCAGTACGATGCCAGCGCGGTGGTGACCCCGGAGGAGCAGACGGCCTACCTAGCAGCCAACCCGTTCATGGAAGCCCGTGCGCTGGAGTTGATCAATACCCAGTACTGGATCGCATCTTTCCTGAACGGCTCGGAAGCCTGGGCCAATTTCCGCCGGAGCGGTTATCCCCAGCTCGCACCCAATCCCTATCCCGGCGCCGATCCCTCCGTGCTGAACGGCTTCATCCGCCGCCTGGTGTACCCGGTGCGGGAAAAGTCGGTGAATGCCGAGAACGTGGCCGCTGCCATCGCCCGCATGGGCCCCGATAACCTGGCTACCCCTGTATTCTGGGATGAATAAATCCTCTTCCCCGAACACTTGCTATTGAATAAAACCTTAAAAAACGAAACATGAACCCTTCACAGAAACTGCTTGCCAAACTGGGCCTCCGGGAGCCCGAAGAAACGATGCCGGCCGCCGATGCCCGGACCCACGGAACGGAAGCCGAGAACCCGCGGCGTAATTTCCTGAAAAAGTCCGCGCTCGGCGGCGTGGCCCTCGGCTCTTCGCTGCTCTTTGCCCCGATCGAGGAAGTGATCGCCCAGACCACCCAGAACGTCAAACGCTACGGAGCGCCCTCCGACCTGAAGATCACCGACCTGCGCTACTGCGTCACGGCGGTCATGGGCCGCACGCCGATCATCCGCATCGATACGAACCAGGGCATCTATGGCCTGGGCGAGGTGCGCGACGGGGCAGATGAGCGCTATGCGCTGATGCTGAAGAGCCGCATCCTCGGCGAGAACCCCTGCAACGTGGAAATGATCTTCAAGAAAATCCGCCAGTTCGGCGGACAGGCCCGCCAGGCGGGCGGGGTGTGTGCAGTGGAGATGGCCCTGTGGGACATCTGCGGCAAAGCCTACAATGTTCCGGCCTGGCAGCTGCTCGGCGGCCGCTACCGCGACAAGGTGCGCCTTTATGCCGATACGCCCGAAGCCAGCTCGCCCGAAGAACAGCGGAAGCTGATCCAGTACCGGCTCAACGACCAGGGCTACACCTGGCTGAAAATGGACGTTTCCATCGGGGAACTCAAAGGCAAGAAAGATACGCTGGTGAATGCCGATTTCTGGAAGAACAATAAGGGCGACCTGGCCCAGTGGGGCGACCAGGCCAACATGATGTCGTACGCCAACGCGCTGCATCCCTTCACGCAGATCCAGATCACCGAAAAAGGTTTGGAAGACCTGGCGCAGGTGGTGGAAAATGTCCGCGGCATGGTGGGGTACGAGATCCCGATCTCGACCGACCACTACGGCCACTTCGACCTGAACAACGGCATCCGCCTCGGCCGCGCCCTGGAGAAGTATCGGCTGGCCTGGCTGGAGGATATCGTTTCCTGGGAATACACCGATCAATGGAAGACTATTTCCGACGCACTGGAAACCCCCACACTGACCGGGGAGGACATTTACCTGCTGAAGCACTTCAAGCCGCTGATCGATAAAAAGGCGGTGGACATCGTGCATCCCGACCTCGCCTCTTCGGGCGGACTGCTGGAGACGAAGCGGATCGGCGATTACGCCGAAGAGAACGGCGTGGCCATGGCCATGCACCAGGCCGGTACGCCCGTGTCGTTCATGGCCAACGTGCATTGCGCCGCCGCCACGCAGAACTTCCTGGCGCTGGAGCACCACTCCGTAGACGTGCCCTGGTGGGAAGACCTGGTGAAGACCACCGATGGCCGGAAGATGATCACCAAGGGTTTTGCCAACCTGCCGCTGACGGCGCCGGGCCTGGGCATCGAGCTCAACGACGACGTGGTGAAGGCACACCTGCATGCCACGGACAAGAGCTATTTTGCGCCCACCCCGCAATGGAACGACCGGCGCTCGCACGACCGGATCTTCAGCTAACTTTAGTGTGGAGCGGCGGCGGATGGAAATGGTACCGGACGGACGGGATCCCATTGATGAACGAATGGATAAAAGCCCTTCCGCCGCCGCTCCCAATAACCGGATAAACCGAGTAACTTTTCAGGGATCATCCCCCTTATTTACCGCTTATGAGCACATCCAAGCGTTCACTACTTTTTTACGGACTGGCTGCGGCTGCCCTGGCGGCCTGGCTCGTGTTCACTCTGCAGGAGCGGCACAACTGGGCCGGCTGGCCCCTGATGCTGTTCTTCCTGGGCATTGCCCTGGCTTTCCGCGGCAGCAAGGCGTTGCGGGGCTTTTCCTATACAGTCATGATCCTGGCCGCCGTCAGCCTTTCGATGTATTACCCGCAGCACTTCCGGACCGTGGGCGATTTCAAGCTGACGAACCTCATCATCCCGCTGCTGCAGGTGATCATGTTCGGCATGGGCACGGAGCTCAGCCTGCGCGACTTCATCCAGGTGGTGAAAATGCCCAAGGGCATCATCGTCGGGATCATCTGCCATTATACCATCATGCCGGGCGTGGGCTTTATCCTGGCCAATACCTTCAACTTCCCCCCGGAAATTGCCGCCGGGATCATCCTCATTGGATGCTGCCCCAGCGGCCTGGCCTCGAATGTCATGTGTTACCTCGCCCGGGCCAACCTGGCGCTTTCCGTTTCGGTGACCACTATTTCCACCCTTGTAGCACCCTTTGTGACCCCTTTCCTCATGCAGCTGCTTGGGGGCAATTTCGTAGAGATCCGTTTCTGGGAGATGGTCTGGCACATTACGCAGATCGTGATCCTGCCCATCATTGCCGGGCTCCTGTTCAACACGTTCCTGCACGGCAAATTCAAATGGCTGGACAAGGTCATGCCGCTGATCTCGATGGGAGGCATCATGCTCATCATCATTGTGATTACGGCCTCCGGCCGCGACAGCCTGCTGAAGATCGGAGGACTGCTCATCCTGGCCACGCTGATCCATAATCTTTCGGGTTATTTCCTGGGATACTGGTCGGGCCGCCTGCTGCGTTTTCCCGAAAGGGACTGCCGCACCATCGCCATCGAGGTGGGCATGCAGAACGGGGGGCTTGCCTCCGGGCTGGCCACGGCCATGGGCAAGATCGCCACGGTAGGGCTGGCGCCTGCCATATTCGGACCGCTCATGAATGTTACCGGCTCCTCGCTGGCCTCCTGGTGGCACAACCGCCCTCCGAAAGACGAAGAGAATGTCGAACAAGGAATATCGAAGGAGGAACTGCGGAAGGAGATCGGGGAGGAAGCCGTGAGTTGATGTACGATTTATGATGTACGATGTACGATGTGTGGTGTACGATTTATGCGGCCAGCATCCGGATAGAACAAAGCCCGTGTTTATAAAACACGGGCTTTGTTCATTTAAGAGGCAACTTACCTTAAGTACGCCAATCGTATATGCAAAACGTAGTTGCTCTATTTACATACTGGCCCGGCTTCGCCGCACACCGTACATCGTACACCTTACACCGTACATCGTAAATCATTTCCGCCACGCTTTCAGCTGCGCGATTTCCTTTTCCTGTTCCCGGATGATGTTCTGGGCGATGGCTTTCATTTTCGGATCTGTGGCGCCGTTCTCGAGGTAGGTGCGGGCCATGTTGATGCCGTCCTGGTGGTGCGGGATCATCAGCTGTACGAATTGCCCGTCGATGGAGCCGGTAGTGTCCGGTGTGTGGTGGTTGTGCTGCATATTGCCCAGTGCGGCTTTATGAAAGGCTTCGTTCCGGCTCCCCTGGGGCTGCTTGCCCGTCAGGAATGCATCCAGCTCCGTCAGCTCCTTTTGCTGGTCGCTGATCATCTTCTGCGCCATGCGTTTCAGTTCCGCGTCCGTTCCCTGCGCCAGCAGCAGCCGGGCCATCTGCACCGCACCCATGTGGTGCACCTTCATCAGCGCAGCGAAGTCGTGGTCCGGGTGACCGATGGAAGCCATCTCTTTCATCTGGTTCATGTTCCGGTGCATCAGTCCCATCATCGAGTCCGATTGTACCGCGTCGGGCGTTACCGCGGTGCTTACTTTACCCAGCGTGTCGGGTTGTGCGCTGTGGCTTTCGTTGCCGCCCGTATGGGCCGCGGCGGTTCCGCTTTCCGGTGTGTCCGTTCCGCTGTTGCAGGCCAGTATGGTCATAGCCGAGCAAGCGGCGATCAATATCCGTTTCATGTTTCCTGTTTTATTTAAGGGTATAAAAACTATTCCAGCTTCCGGGTGCGGCCGCTTGCCGCCCGGGCTGCCGCAAACAATACTACTGAACCGCTTCGGCCCTGAATCCGGCCTTTTCAATGATGCGGGCCACCGATGCGGCATCCAGTCCTTCGGTCGCAACGGTCAGCCGTTTTTCGGGTGTTGCGGTATCCACCGACCAGTGGCAGATCCGGGATTCGCTTTCCAGGTGGGGCGTTACTTTGGCGACGCAGCCACCGCAGTTGATGTTTGTTTTGAATTGATAGGTGTTCATGATTTTTGTTTTTGAAGTGACCCGGGCTTTCGCCCGGAAAGTTGTTTCCGTAAAAAGAGGTTGAATCAAAAAGATTACAGCCGCGTCCATTTCAGCCGCAGGCTGTTGGCCACCACGCTCACCGAGCTCAGGGCCATGGCGGCGCCCGCCATCATCGGGTTCAGCAGGAAGCCGGTGAACGGGTACAGCAGGCCGGCTGCGACCGGGATCCCGATGAGGTTATAAACAAAGGCCCAGAAGAGGTTGAGCCGGATCGTGCGCACTGTTTTTTTCGACAGGTTCAGGGCGGCCGGTATGCGCGACAGGTCGGAAGTGATCAGGGTCATCCCGGCCACGTCCATGGCGATGTCCGAGCCCCGTCCCATGGCGATGGAAAGGTCGGCCCGGGCCAGGGCCTGGCTGTCGTTGATGCCGTCGCCCACCATGGCCACCACCTTGCCCTGCTGCTGCAGCAGTTGGACGAAATCCGACTTGTCCGCCGGCAGGGCTTCCGCCTTCCAGGAGGAGATGCCCACCTGTGCGGCCACTGCGGCAGCGGTATGCGGGTTGTCGCCGGTGAACATGTGCACGTCGATGCCTGCCCCCTGCAGGGCCCGGATGGCGGCGGAGGAGGAAGGCTTCACCTTGTCGGCAATGGCCAGCGCTGCGATCAGCCGGTCGGCAGCGGCAAAGTACACTACGGTGCGGGCCGCATCCTGCTGGCGGGCGCTCCATGCTTTCACGGAATCCGGAACGGCAATACCCTGCTCCCCGAGCAGCCGGCCGGTGCCGGCCCAATAGGTTTGGTCGCCTTTTTCCGCGCGGATGCCGGCACCGGCCAGGGCTTCCGTACGTTCCAGGGGAACGGGCTGCGCCCCGGGTTCCAGGTGGCGGGCAATGGCACCGGCCAGGGGATGTTCCGAGGCTTTTTCCAGGCTGTACAGTGCATTCCGGTATTCCGGCCGGTCGTCCACCCAGAAAGCATCGGTTACTTCCGGGCGCCCTTCGGTGATGGTGCCGGTTTTATCGAGCACCACCGCATTCACCCGGTAGGCGGTTTCCAGGGCCGCTGCATCTTTGATAAGAATGCCCAGGCCGGCCCCACGGCCCACACCCACCATGATGGCCGTAGGCGTGGCCAGCCCGAGGGCGCAGGGGCAGGCAATGACCAGTACCGTTACCCCCGCCAGCAGGCCCTGGGTGAGTCCGTGCGTGCCGCCAAACAGCACCCAGGAAAGCGCCGACAGCAGGGCAATGCCTATGACCACGGGAACAAAGATGCCGGCGATCCGGTCCACCAGCCGCTGCACCGGCGCCTTCGAGCCTTGGGCTTCCTGCACCGTGCGGATGATGCCGGCCAGCAGGGTGTCGGCGCCCACTTTCTCCGCGATGAACTGAAAGCTGCCCTTGCCGTTGAGCGTGCCGGCCAGCACCGCATCGCCCGGTCCTTTTGCTACCGGCACCGGCTCCCCGGAAATGGAGCTTTCATCAATGTAAGAGTTGCCGGTGTCCACCTTGCCGTCGACGGGAATCTTTTCTCCGGGCTTCACCAGCAGCCGGTCGCCGGCCCTTACTTCCTGAAGAGGTACCTCGGCCAGGTGGCCTCCGGGATGGACGAGCGTGACGGTGTTGGGCTGCAGCCCCATCAGTTTTTTAATGGCCGAAGAAGTGGAGGCTCTGGCCCGCTCCTCCAGCAATTTACCCAGCAGGATAAAGGCGATCACCACAGCGGCCGCTTCAAAATACACATGGGCGTGCAGTCCGCGGCGGTGCCAGAAGGCCGGGTACAGCGTATTGAAAACGCTGAAGAGGTAGGCGATCCCGGTGCTGAGGGCCACCAGCGTATCCATATTGGCGGTGCGGTGCCGGGCGGCTTTCACGGCATTGGTAAAGAAGGGACGGCCGAACACCAGCACCACCGGCGTGGCCAGCGCCCACATAATGTAGTTGGCATAAGGCCCATCCATAAAGAACATCCCGATGATCACCAGCGGCACCGACAGCAGTACCGCTCCCACCGTGCGCTGCCGGAGCCCCTGCAGCCGCTGGCGCTGCCGGTCGGCCACGGCTGCCTCCGCCTTCCCGCTGTCTTCAATGAGCAGGTCGTAGCCGATGGACTGCACGCCGGCCTTCAGCTCTTCCGGCGTCACCACGGTGGGAATATATTCCACCCGGACGGAGGCGTCGGCAAAATTAACGGCGGCCGACACCACGCCGGGCTGTGCGGCGAGGATGCTTTCGGCGGAGGCGGCGCAGGAGGCGCAGCTCATGCCCGTAACGGGAAAGCGGCTGTTCACCGTATCCACGTCGTAGCCCAGGCCGCGGATGGAGTCCACGGCGGCCCTGATCGCTTCGGGCTCCCGGACGGCGATGACGGCTTTGCCGTTGTTGAGTTCCACTTTATGATCGAGGACGCCCGGCACTTTTGCCAGCCCCTTATCCACGATGAGGGCGCAATGCTCGCTGTGCACACCGGCCAGCGGCAGATCGATCGTCTGTTGTTCCGTAGGTTTCATCTTCCTTGCTTTTGTACCACAAAGCTCGGACGTAGCAGGAGGGAGGAAGGTGCAGAATGATGGGTGAGAGTTATGTTTTAATTGGAATCTGGAATTGGGAATTTGGAATCGGGAGTTAGGAATTAGTTGAGCAGTTGAATGGGTTGACTGAGTTGATCAGGGTTTATAGCTCCTTTTCTCTTTAGCTCGGCGCGAAACCATAAATCCTCCAATCCCAACCATAAACCACAAACTTTAAACTTTAAACCCCAAACTCACAACGCATCCAGTCCCCGCCGCAGCCCCGCACCGATTTTCCGGAACGCGCCCGGGGTCATGCCGGTGGTTTTTTTGAACTGGCCGGAGAAGTGCTGGGTGCTGCTGTAGCCCAGCTGCAGGGCGATGTCGGCCACCGACAGCTGGTCGTACACCAGCCATTCCTTGGCCTTTTCAATTTTCTGGAGGATAAAGTATTGTTCGATGGTCACCCCTTCCACTTCGGAAAACAGCTTGCTGATCTGGGAGTAGTCTTTGAACAGGGCGGCCGACAGGTACCGGCTGATGCTGAAATGATCTTCGATGGCGCCTGACTGGATCTTTTCCACCAGGAGGTTCTTTACTTTTTCGATCAGCTGGCGGCGGCGGTCGTCGAGCAGCTCAAAGCCAACCTGCGCCAAGGCTGCGGCAAGTCGTTCCAGTTCGCCGGGAAGTGGAGCCCCGGCCAGTTCCACTTCGCCGAGGCGGATGGAGGTAAAGCGCAGGTCCTGTTCCCGCAGGATGCTTTCCACCGACAGGATGCAGCGGGGGCAGACCATGTTTTTGATGACTAACCGTGCCATAGGGCAAAGGTAGGGCGGGCAGGACGAGTGCGGGTATTAGGAATTGGGTGTTGGGGATTGGGAATTGGAGTTGATTGGTTGAAGGGTTGAAAAGTGGATTTCGCTGCGGCTGGCTGTTTCAGTTGCCGGCGGTTCCGTACGTCTCCGGTTTTTCGCTCCTGATTCGGGTTTGCTTCGCCTGTACTCCGTCTATACTCCGTTCATTTTTCAAAACAACGGAATATAATCGGAGTATTGCGGAAAGAAGTCCAGTGGAAAGCCGGACCGCTCAGGAGTAAGAGTGCCAGCGCCCGGGTAAAGGGGGGCGTACGTTTCATACAATCAACAACCCGTTACGGTGAGCAGCAGAGGACTTCATCGGCAGGGCGCTGATCTTCCAAAGCCTTTTTTCGTTGCCCGCAATTAGCCCTATCATTGTTGAAAGATGTTCCTTTATGAGCCGGATCCTTTTTCTTTTTTGCGCCGGCCTGCTGGCGGCAAGCTGTGTTCCGAAAGGAGGCGCGCCGGGTGCGCAAAAGGCAGTGGCCGCCAGGGCAGCCATTTTATGGACAGCCGATTACAGTCCTGACGGGAAATTCTATGCAGTCGGGGGCAATGACAGCATACTAAAGCTGTACGAAGCCGGCAGCCACCGCCTGCTGCACACCTATCCG
>DATAGL010000934.1:0-5369 GCA_036263755.1 Chitinophagaceae bacterium
TTATTCTATCTCAGGTGGGCCCCTTTCGGAGCGCTGTCGGAAAAGGATCAGCTTGTACAGCAAATATAGCCGCCCTTTGCGGGCCCGGCAATCGCATATTTATGTGAGAAATGGGAGGAAGAATAGGATGTTTACGCGGTGCTCCCGGAAAATATACGATCCGGTCCTGCTCCGCACTTGACCGGGATCAACTAATGCAGTATTACGTAGTATTACGGTTTTTTCACATGGCTCGGCCCGGTATTTTGCACCCGCTAACCACCTATGGAACACATGAATACCGTTGTGATCGTTACCGCTGCTTCGTCCCTGCAGGACAGCCGCATCCAGCGTTACCTGCTGCAAGGCTATACGCTCAATTCCATGTATACAGTCCCTTTCCCGGGCAAAACCCTGCACCGGTTTGTGCTGCAGAAGGTCATGCACCAGGCCTGAGGCGATGGCTCCTGCCTTCTCTCAAACGGTCCTGTGGCCAAAAGAGCAAAGCCGATCCCTGCGCTCATTAACCCCTGTTCATATTAGTATAATATAACCGCCTCCGGTTGCCTGCTGACGCATATAACCGCATATCGGTGCGGAACCGGCGTAAAGCCCGGGTCCTTTACCGGCCCCTCTCTTCCTCGGGTACTTTGAAAATGATGTTCCGGATGGGCGACGACTTTTTTTTGAACCAGCTTTCCTTATGCAACCCGAAATCTGCCAGAACCGGCCAGGAGATGGTATCCACGATCCGCTTCGAATACCCGCGGGACTGAAAGGGCTCACTGACCTCGAAAGTGGTGTCGTTGAGCTGCCGGGCATAAGTGGAGATGTAGTAGCGGACGTCGTACTGGTGCAACAGCTCCTGCAGGCTGTCGGTCCGGTACAGGTTGTCCAGGTATTCTTTATTCATCACCAGTCCTTCCAGCTGGATCAGCTTCTGGTCGGATACATAGCCAACGATGCCGGCCCGGTCGCCCATGGCATAGGTTCCGGGGTATTTCCGGGTGAAGGCCCCGATCCGGAAGCCTGCCTCATGCAGCGCCTCCACCTTTTTGGGATACACAAAATCTATGGTAAAGACAATGTAAACGAGGATCATGGCCGCCGGAGCCCATTTGAAAAAGACCCGGGCCCGGGCGTCTGATGAAGTGCCGGACTCCCGGAAGAGGGCAACATTGAGGAACTGGAGGATGCAGAAAGGATAGAGATACCATTCCCAGATGCGCCAGTCGCTCCGGGCCGCATTCTGCAGGTAAAACAGGGCGACGGCGGCGAGGTAAACCCACAGCAGGGTCCGGCTTCTTTTCACCAGTAAGACGCCCGTAATGAGCAGCGGGAACAGGACAATAGCTTTGTAGATAAACGAGAACATGAAAAAGGCAGCAAAAGTGGCCGTATGAAAAAGCTTGATGGAGGGCGCACTCTTGGCCAAACCGCTGACCGGAAAATAAATCCCGAAGTATTGGCGGTAACCCAGGCAAATAAGGGCCACGGGCACCACGACCATGAGCCCATAAAGAATAATGCGCCACGGCGCCCGTTGCCGGAACCAGTACTGCCGGATCACAAAGAAAGCAAACAGGGGAAACGAGATGATACAGGAGTCGATGCGGGTGAGGTAGGCCAGCACGATCAGCAGGGCAATCCGGCCGAACTGCGGATGCTCCTCCTGCAGGCGGATCAGGATGTAGGAAAGAAGCGGAATGATGAGCAGGCTTTCCATTCCGTAAAAGGCAATAAAAAAATAACCCATCGCCGCCAGGTAAAACAGCAGGTGCCCGCGTCCGCCATGAGGTTGGACCACCCGGTACAGCCAGACATTGGAAAGAAGGAAAATACCCCCCAGGACCACACGGATGAACGTGAGCGCATCCAGCTGCAACGCCTGTGACAGGGAATACAGACCGATCATCAGTCCCTGGTAGAGCGGGTGGAACCCGTTGGTCACATATCCTTCGGCAAACGTGAGTCCTTTGCCCGCATGAAAGTTCTTGGCGATCTTCAGGTAATAATAGAAATCATCCGTAAAAGAGGAATACAGGTAAGCCTGTGATTCGAAAACCGGGAAGATGTAGAGCAGCGCCAGAAATCCCAGAAAGATCCAATTGCGGTTTGTTCTCCACCAAGAAAGCATTTTTCTCTCCCTGAGCATGTTAAGAAAGTAAGGAAACAATTTAGGCGTCCAGCCACCTTTCGGCGCATCAAACTTAGTTGTAAATCGTCAATCCTTAAGTGGAAATTCTTAGCTCACCCGGCCTGTTCCAGAAAATACGCCGTCAGTTCCGCAAACGAATCAAACCGCAGGGCATAGGCGGAAGCCTCACCAAAGCCGTAGCTGACAAAAACAAAAGGAAGCCCGGCCAGCTCCGCCTGTAACCGGTCCCCATCTGTATCCCCTATATATAGCGGGGCCTGCAGGCCATATTGCTCCACCAGCAGCCGCATGTTGTGGCTTTTGGGCATACTGTTGACCCCGTATGCCATTTCCCCGGTGATATAAGGACCGAGTCCGGTGAAGTGGAGGAACTGACGGATGGTGTCCTTCGGACAATTGCTCAAAATGAACAGCCGGTATTTCCGGGCCAGGGCAGCCAGGCCTTCGCGCACGCCCTCGTACAATACCCCGCCGTGCCGGGGCAGTAGCCGGTCCTGGAAATCCACCACGGAATGCCTTAGCGCGTCCTGCTCCTCTTCCGCCAGCTCGGGCATGAGGTGCGCCATGGCTTTCCTAGGCTCCCAACCCATGATGGCATCGAGGTCGGCCCGCTGCAGGATCCGCTGCAGCCCCCGGGCGCGGATCGCTTCGTTAAAGGCCAGTGTATAGGTGTCTGAAGCATCCCAAAGGGTGCCGTCCATATCGAAAATAAGGCTGTCGGGCCGGGTCAGAGAAGTCATGAAGGAAAGATAAAACCTTTGCCCATTCCGGTATTCGGGTTCTTGCGGAAAAACTATTGTCCGTGCTGAAGTGAACGTTTTTCTGTCCGGGATCTGCCACCGGCCCGTCCGGATGATCTGGCAAGGCGGGAAAAGGACCTTTGCGCATGGCCGGAGTTATATCTATAATTCCCGGTGCGTGTAAGTATTTTCCCTTATGCCGCTCTACCCATTATCCCTTGAGCCGGCTAATTTTCAATCCCCTCCGGCATATACGTGGACGCCCTGTTTTAAATAGCAGTCCCGCAAAGCCCGGGCAGCCTGAAGCCGGGGCATTTTTCCGGAAAAATGGTCTTCTCACACATCACACCATAAGAAAAGGTCCTGCAATGCAGGACCTTTTTATTTTAAGCAAAAGGAGCAGCAGAAGGCCGCAGGTCCGGCTCATTGCTCCGAACGCTTCTCCTTCCGGTCGTACCACAGCTGCACCAGCCCCGAAGGAAAGGTGGCGCTTCGTTTCAGCTCCAGGAATTGCTCCGGCCGCCCGTCGCGGAACAGGCGGATCCCATGGCCCACGAGGTGCGGGATCACCGAAACAATCAGCCGGTCGATCAGCCCGTGAAGCAGCAGGGCACTCACCACCTCGCCGCCGCCGTCGCAGTAGATATGCCGGCCCGGACTCCCTTTCAGACCGGCAATCAGGTCCGGCAGGTCGCCCCCGTAATACTCCACGTGTTCGTCGCGCCCGGTACGGGAACGCGAGAGCACTATCACCCGCTTGCCCTGGTGAGGAAAAGGAATGCCGAACGACAATACCTTATCATACGTTCTCCGGCCCCAGATAAGCGTGTCTACGCCCTGAAGGAAATCAGCGTAGCCGTAGTCCTCCCCTTCCCTTTCCACCAGGGAAAGAAAGTCCAGGTTGTCGTCTTCGCCGGCGATGTATCCATCCAGGCTCATGGCGATATAAAGAATCACTTTACGGTCCATGCTTTTTTCCTATAAAATTAGGCGGAAAGGCAAATGCCGCCGATCCCGTTGATACAACTGCCGATCTTTACTGCATGGAAGAACCTTTTGTGCTGACGGTTCCTTACCGGGACCAGGAAGTTGAAGTGGAAGCCCGCCTCGAACTGCGGGGCTATACGCACCGGTTCGTGGTACAGGTGGGCGACACCGAAGTCTGGTTTGAGCGCGATGAAGAAGGAGCCTACCGGGCCCTGCTGCCGCCGGACACCCCTGAACAGCAGTCCGGCCGGCTCGACCGCGCCTTCCTGTCCGCCATTGCCGAGCAGATCCGCATCATTCTTTCCTGAAAGCAACGGAATCACGGGCGGCGGCTGAAGAGGAGCAGTCCCAGGGTAAGCCCGGCAGCCAGTAAAGCCCCCGAGCGGATGGGCCCGGGAACCGCGCGGTTGCGCCAGCCTCCGTCGATGCCATTACCGTATTCCACCGGTTCCAGCACATTGCCGTCGGTCGGCAGGATGCCGTCGGCCCGCCGCAGGTAGGCCCGGATAAATGCACCGGTGAGGTTACGCGACAACCGGGGGAACAGGCTGTACGACAGGCGCAGGAAAGAGGATGCGGCATCCACCATCCGGCGGGATTGCGGCGCCACTGCCAATTGAACCACCGCCCTGGCCACCTGGCGGGGGTCATACACCGGGGGCGCCGGCCGCAGTACATGCCCCGTATAGTTGGCCGCATGCTGGATACCCGGCGTATCGAGGAAACCGGGGTACAGGTCGCACACATGTATGGAAGGATAAGCGCTCAGCTCCCCTTTCAGGGATTCGGAAAAGCCGCGCAGGCCGAACTTGCTCGCGGAATAAGCGGCAGCATAAGGCGTAGGGAACCAGCCGCCAACGGAAATATTGTTCACCAGTATGCCGTACCCCTGGCGCTTGAAAAACGGGAGCACCGCCCAGGCGCCGTGCATGTACCCGAGCAGGTTGGTGCGGATTACATCGTCATTCACCTCTACCGGAAGGGCTTCCAGTGCCCCGGCGGCCAGCACGCCGGCGTTGTTCACCCACATATCGATCCGCCCGGAAACGGCTGCTGCTGCTTCGGCCAGGGCCTGTACGTCTCCGGGCTTCCGCGTATCAGTGGGGACTACCCGGGCATCGGCCCCCAGTGCGCGGCATTCGGCTGCTACTTCTTCCAGTGCTTCTACGCGTCGGGCCGCCAGCACCACGAAGGCTCCTTCCCGGGCCAGTTCTACCGCTATGGCCCGGCCCGCTCCGCTGGAGGCTCCGGTTACCACCATCACTTTCCCCGCTAATGCATTTCCTTCCGCTTTCATACCTTTTTTCCGGGAAGCAGCACAACAAATAAGCCATAACCGCGGATACGCGGGATTGGAAAAGATGCACACGATTGGATGGAAGGATTTTCTTCCAACGATTGATGCGTCAGAAAATAATGCGGCCAGGAGATGCAGCCTATGAACTATTGATCATGGAACATTGACCATTGAATATTGAATATTTCCTTGCATCAACCTGTCAACG
>DATAGL010000935.1:0-4069 GCA_036263755.1 Chitinophagaceae bacterium
CTGGCCGAGCTGCGCGGTTTTTCCACCCCCATGGTGCATTACGATGTGCTGGCGAGCCGGTACCGGGAAGAGCGCTTCCTGCCCCGCCGGGCCCACGAGATGACCGTTACCAAGAGCGATTACAGTGCCTTGGCGCCCCTGCTGCTGGCGGGCATCAACAGCCCGGAGGTGGAAGCGTTCAAAAAGCGTAACCGCGACGTGCAGCTGACCCTGGACGGGGGCCTGCAAACAGCCATCCAGCAATCCATCGCGGCCGACGACAGCCTGCGCGACAACCGGGTATCGGTAGTGGTCATGGAAGATTCCACCGGCGATGTGCTGGCTTCTGCCCTGTACCCGCTGCCGCCGGTGAACAACTGGGAGCAGCTGACCCTCGGCCGGCAGGAAGCCGGCAAGGCGGGCTTCTGGGTGACCGGTGAGGACCTTGGATTCACCCACGCCACCCAGCCGGGATCCACGGCCAAAATTGCCACGGCCCTGGCAGCGTTTAACAAGCTGGGGATGCGCGCAGCCAGCCGCTCTTTCCTCATCCGTTCCGGGGACCTCATCCGCGTGCGCAGCGACGAACCCGACGAAACGGGCACCATCGGGATGGAGCGCGCCCTGGTAAAATCGAACAACCCGTACTTTATAAAGCTGGCCAACGAAGAGGCCCTGCAGGAGGAAATGGCTACCTTGTATATCCAGACCGGTATGTTCCTGCGGGGACTGGGCGGGTACTACTATGAAGGCCGGATGACCGATGGCCTGCGGCAGAACCAGTGGCGGGAAACCTGGCGGCGGACCGAGTTCCGGAGCCGCGACCGGTACAACCCGAACGATATCCGCGCCACCCGTGGCCGCGGGGTTTCGGGGATGGCCTGGGGACAGGGTGAGCTCATTGCCACGCCCGCAGCGGTGGCCCGCCTGGCCGCCGGCGTGGCCAACAAGGGCTTCCTCGTGCAGAACCGCTATGTGCTGAAGATCGCCGACTCGACCCTGGGAATCAAGGACAGCGTGGTAGTCGCAAAAGACCCGGCCTATGCAGACCTGCTTACCGATTATATGAAAAAGCAGAGTGCCAACAAAGTGACCCGGCTGGGTATTGCGGTGGCCGGAAAAACCGGTACGCCGGAACGCATCGTCCGGCAGCGCCGCATCAACGACGGCTGGTACGTGTTCTTTGCACCCAAACCCCGCGGGGGCGGCCACATCGTGGTGTGCGTGCGCATTGAGGGGGCGAAAGGCTCCAGCGAGGCCGTTGCCCTTTCGGGAAAACATGTGATCCCGGTATTGCAGCGCCTGGGATATATTACGGGCTTCGGCACACCGGCAGGTACCGGCGCAACCGCACGCACAGCATCGCCGCCGGCCCGTCCCGGTACCCGAACGAACAACCCGGCTAACCAGTAAGGAACAAACGAAATTGACGATATGGGCCTATTTGATTTTATCCGAACAAAGGGAGAGGACGCGGCACCGGATGTAAAAACGATCCGCGACGGCCTGCTCCAGTTCATCAAGGAACAGCTGCAGCGCGCCGAAGGCGGCGAGGGAAGCGCCCTCCGTGGCATCTACCTGTACCTGGCGCCGGCAGAGGAAGACAAGCACCTCTACGAGGCAGCCATCTACACCGGCGAGGAGGAGCGGCTTCGCGAGGAAGTGCAGCGGATCGCGGATGACTTTGCCCTCACGCTGCCGGAAGAGTGGAAGCTGGAGACCAGTTTCGCCGGGCAGCTGCCGGGCGAGGCCATCAAAGCCGCCGGGCTGCCCGCCGGCCTGATCATTTCCACCCGCCGGCAGCCGGTCCTGCAGAAGGAAGCCACTGCTTACCTGCAGGTGCTGAACGGTGAAGCCGAAGCGGAGTGGTACACCCTTTCTTCCACGGTCAGATGCCTGAACATCGGGCGGGAGAAAAAGGTGCAGACGGCCGATGGCTTTTTCCGGATCAACCAGGTGGCTTTTGCGGGCGAAAGCCAGGACCCTGCAAACCAGTACATCAGCCGGCAGCATGCGCACATTGGCTGGGACGGGGAAACCGGGACTTTTCTCCTGTTTGCCGATGAAGGAGGCATTCCCCCGCGCAACAAAGTGAAGGTGCGGCGTGCCGACGGCGAACCCGTGAAGCTGCAGTCGGCCGGTATCGGGCATGTACTGGAAGAGGGCGACCAGATCATCCTGGGAGAATCGGCCCTGCTGCTGTTTACGTATTCGAAAGGGGAAGTCTAAATTTAAGGAATGGCCAAAGTGTTTACGATCACCGAAGGACTGGAAAATATGGGGGCCCTCAAAACCGGGGGCCAGGGTTCGGTATACAAAGGCCGGCGCACGGGGCCGATCCTGACGGCGGTAAAGCTGTTGCCTACGCCTATTCACAGCGAATCGCCCGACGACAAGCACTTCAGCGACTTTATGAATGAAGTGGCGAAGCTGAAGAAAGTGAACGAGCAGCCCAACCCCAACGTAGTGAAGATCCTTTCTTCGGGCATTACCGAAACGGGAAACCTTCCGTTCATCGAGATGGAATTTATCGAAGGACCCGACCTGGAGGAGCTGCTCGCCCCGCCCCGCGACCCGGTGTTTCCGGTAAAGGAAGTGATCAAGGTGGCCGAACATCTTTCCAACGCCCTGGCTCATTGCCACCGGGTAGAGATCCGGCACGGTGACGTCAAAAGCAATAATGTCAAGTTCAATATCCACACGGGCAATTATGTGCTGCTGGATTTCGGTCTGGCGGTGATGTCCGACGAGCAGCGCCGAACCTCGCTGCGGCATGCGGGCGCCGTGGAATTCATGGCCCCCGAGCAGAATGAAGGCGTGCTGCTGTACCAGAGCGATATTTACGGGTTCGGTATCATCCTGTACGAACTGCTGGCCGGGCGCGTGCCGTTCCCGCTGAAAGACAAAAGCGAGCTCGCGCGCAACCTCGTCATGGTGGCGCATATGGAATCCCAGCCGCCCGACCTGCTGAACCTGCGCCGCGAGCGCCTGCCCGAAAGCTGGAGTGCCGCCCGCAGGGCCCGGGAGCTGCAGGTGCCTGACTGGGTGGTGCGCATGATCTATAAATGCCTGGCCAAAGGGCCGAACGAGCGCTTCGCCAACGGGGCGGAGCTGCATGATTTTATCCTGCAGCACAGCATCGGCTTTATGCCGGCCGAATCGGCCGCCTCGCCCCAACTGCTGCACCTGCAGCAGGAATCCGACCGGCTGAAAGGCGAACGGGAGCAGCTGCAGCAGTTGCTGGCCCAGTACCAGAACGCCGCCTCGGGCTACGAGGAAAAGCTGAACCGCCTGCGTGCGGAGCTCCAGGAAAAAGACCGGGAAGTAGCCCGCCTGTACCGCGAACGCGACGAGCAGCGGCGTACGCCGCCGCCCTATACTCCTGCAGCCCCTCCGGCCAGGAAAGGGGTGCCGGGCTATGTGTACCTCATCATCCTGCTGGCGGCCGGACTGGGCATCTATGTGTTTTACCTCATCAACAACCGGAGCGAAGAGGAGCCGGATCCCCGGCAGACCGCCGCACAGGAGGCGCCGAAAAAACGGTCCGTGATCGGTCAGTACAAGGTGATCGCTTCGCGCGCTTATTTTCACAATGAGCCCGATGAATCCACGCGCCGGTCGGCTTACCTCACGCCCTCGGGAGATGTGGTGAATGCGATGGAAGAGCAGAACAATTTTATCTATACCGAATTCACGAACAGCCGCGGGCAGACTTCCAAAGGCTGGGTGCGCAAGCAGGACCTCATGACCGTGGAGGAGTGGACGCGCCGCAGCGAGGAGACCAAACCCGATGTGCGCCTGACACAGGTGGATATCAATGCGCAGCTGCAGGAAGCCCGCCGGCTGATGGAAGCCAGCGACCTGCCTGCCGCCCTGAATATCTACAACTACCTGGCGGAGGAGGAAGTGCCGGAAGCCATGTATTATGCCGGGAACTTTGCCCTGCAGCAAAAGAACGAAGGGATCGGCTGCGAGAAAGGCTACGCCTGGGTGAAGAAAGCGTCCGACCGGGGCTATACGCCGGCCAAGCGCACACTCGGATTCCTTTACCTGTTTGCCGAGAACAAGCAGGTGCTGGACCTCAATGATT
>DATAGL010000936.1:0-3350 GCA_036263755.1 Chitinophagaceae bacterium
ATAAACCTTAAACGTTAAACGCACGCATGCTTACCCATATCCATTTCCGTTACCCCTAAACGAACAGTACCGCCACAAGCAGCAAAGGCAACCATTTTGGTTGCCTTTGCTGTTCCAATATATTCAGAGCGGTTTCGTACAGCGCGGTTGGCAAACGGGAATGCTCCCGTTTTGCATCCGGTACTTCCAATTGCTGCCTAATACTGATCAACCGGATTTTCACCCATCTGTAACAGCAGCGTACCCCCGTTGGTCAGGCTGTCCCAGGAGAGGAAAGGCCGGCGCAAAGGGTTATTGTTGAATTGCATGGATTGCACATAACCATGAGTGCTGCTGTTGTTCCGGGTCTCAATGGTAAAGGTTTTTCCCTTGTAGTATTTAGGGTTCAGCCGGATGCGGACCCTGTCGAACAGCGGGCTGCCGATCTGCAGCTCCGGCTTTACGGAAGTCAGTCCCTTTACATCAAACAGTCCGATGGAAGCCATAACATACCAGGCGCCCAGCTGTCCCTGGTCTTCATCCTGCCCGAAGCCGTAACCATGCACGCCTTCGGTGCCGTAGAACTGGTTGCAGATGGCCCGTACCCATTTCTGCGAAAGGGAAGGCTTACCCGAAAAATGAAACAGCCAGGATACATGCAGGTTGGGCTGGTTGCCGTGATTGTAGATACCGGCTATGCCCGCAAAGGCATCAATGTTGGAGCCGCCGCCGAACATGGCCTGTTGGGCAATGGTGAAGACACTGTCCAGCCGCCGGTTAAAGGTGGCTGCGCCGATCTTCTGCACCAGGACCTCCGGCTCATGCGGCACAAAGTAAGTGTACTGCCAGGCATTGCCTTCCTGGAAACCGCGCCAGGGTTGCGATGGATCGAACGGCTCAATAAAGCGGCCATCGGCCAGCTTCGGACGCACCAGCTGCAGGGTGGGATCATACACTTTTTCCCAGGCCTTGGACAGGCGCGTCAGTTCCGCGTAATCCTGTTCCTTACCCAAGAGCTTTGCCCACTGGGCCACGGCAAAACCGCTGTAAGCATATTCCAGTGTATGTGATACCGAAAACTGCCAGCGCTCGCCTCCGCCGGTACCCGAGTCCAGGTGGTTGACATATCCATACTTACGGAACCGGTCCACATCCAGCTTGCCGGCCCCGAAGGGACGATCCTTCCATTCGAGCTCGTTTTTCAGGGCGGCCTCATAGGCCAGCGCCACATCAAAATCGCGGATGCCCGCCATATAGGCGCTGGCCAGGACGATGCTGACCATGTTGGTGCCGACACCGGAAACATACCGGCTGTTGGCGATGCCATCGCCCAGCCATCCGGCATCGCGGTAGATCAGCAACTGGCTTTTGATGAAGTCGGAATAGTACTCGGGATAGGCCAGCGCCCAGAGCTGGGTCAGGTTCCAGTAGCCACCCCAGATGGCATCCGTATTGTAGTGGTGGTGCAGCGGCTTTCCATTGGAGTCCAGCTTTATCTGTCCCACCTTTCCGTCATTTCTGGGATAAGCTCCGTTTACATCACTGGCCAGGCCACGGCCCAGCACGGCATGGTACAGGCCCGTGTAAAATTTTACGAGGTCGGCCTTGTTCCCGCTTTCCACATCGATCCGGCCTAGGTATTCATTCCAGGTCTGCTTCGATTGCGCCCGGGCCCCGTCAAACGAAAGGGAAGTGGCTTCCGTGCGCAGGTTCAACCGTGCATTGGCAAGGGAAGTATAGGACAGGCCCGCTTTGATGGTGATGGATTCTTTCTCTTTTGTGGAGAAGGTCAGGTAGATCCCGGCGCCTTTGCCGGCAGCACTCTTTTGTCCCGGCTTGCTGACAGCGCCGTTGAAGGTGCCCCAGGCAGCCGGTTTTTTGCTGAGCACCGCGGAGAAATACATGGTCACCGACGCCCCGGGCTGGTATTTCTGGATATACACGGGCAGGGTGGTCACCCAACCCTCCACGCGCCCGTCGGGCAGCAGGGTCACCGATGCGTCCTGTACCGGCCCGCTTTCTCCCTGGCGGTTACCGATGTCGAACAGGATGTGGGAAGCATTGCCGGCCGGAAAGGTATAGCGGTGAAAAGCGACCCGCTGTGTGGATGTCAGTTCCGCTTTGATGTTGTAATCTTTCAGGAGCACCGAATAATAGCCGGCCGTGCTCACCTCGTCCTTCCGGTCGAAGCGGGAGCGGTAGCCTTCATCGGGTGTTTCCAGCTTCCCGGGAACGGTCTGGAGCTTTCCGGTGACCGGGGCAAACACAATGCCGCCAATCTGGAACTCATGAAAATTCGGGAACCCTTCAATGGAGGTATGCCGGTAATCGTACCCGGTGGCTTCCCAGCCCTGTTCGTTGCCGTAACTTCCGTTGGTGGAAGGGGCCGGCTTGGCCATGCCAAAGGGAAGGGCCCCGGGGGTATAATGAAACCACCGGCAATGGGCGGTGCCGATGTTGGGATCGACATACTGCGTATAATCCTTTTGCGCCGATGCGCCAGCAGCGGTGGCCAGTAACGCCGCCAGGAGCGAAAGGAAGGAATAAGACCGGTTCTTTAGGAAAGGCATCATTGCTAGTTTATTGATCGATTGAATGAGTCGAGGCTGTACAGGTAACATTCTCCCTTGCGCCTGACTGAACGGAAGGCTCTGCGCCTGTACCTGCTGGTTCTGCAGACGGGGTTGCGCTATTTACAGTCACTTATGGAGGCTCTTCCTGCTACTTTAGGGAAGAAACTTATACCCGGAACCGGTCGGCCGGATTCATTCTTCCAGAAAAGCGGCCCCGATGAGTGCCGCATCTTCGCCCAGCAGCGAAGGCTTCAGGTTGAACGACTGTCCTGCCTTTTCCAGTTCCTCTGTGGCGGCCGGGATAAAAGCCGACCAGGCTTTCGCAATGTTTCCCCCCACGATCACCACCTCCGGTCCCTGCCGCGCATATCGCTGGGCCAGCACCCTTCCTAGATTCCGGCCATACAAATCAAATAACTGGCATGCAGCCGGATCTTCCGGGACCCGTTCCGCCATTTCCCGGACTCCGTTCACCGTTACGCCCGTTTTCTGTTCATACATCTTCAGCAGCCAGCGCGCGGAAAGATAATCTTCCGCCTTGCCCCGCTCGAAATCCGTACGGTAGAGGTCACCCTCTTCCAGGCAATCATTGTAATAGGCTGCCGAACCCACCCCGGTTCCGAGGGTGATGCCGACTATATTCCGATGCCCCGCACCGGCGCCGCAGAAGCGTTCGCCCATCAGGAAAGCAGAAGCATCATTGGTCATCCGGATCGCGTCCGGCGCAATGCCCAGCGCTGCACCCAACAGGTTTTTTACATTTTCCCTGTACAGGCTCTCGTACTTGTACAATCCCTT
>DATAGL010000937.1:0-5309 GCA_036263755.1 Chitinophagaceae bacterium
GTATTCATCGGAAATATCCTTCCAAAAGTGTGGGCCACGCAGAATTACCTGCGCTTTGCCTACGGCACTTCGGCCGTGGTGGAAGGCCTGCACCTCCTGCTGCGCCGCGTTTCCCTGCGCATGCTGGGCATTGCCGACGGCATTCACCAGAAAAGCGGGGCCAGCGAAATGCAGAGTGCCTCCCTGCGCGAGCTCGACAAAGCCATCGACATCAACGACGAACAGACCACCAGCGAGGTAAAGAACATACTGAAAGGCATCGTCAACTCGGGCAATACCACCGTGCGCCAGATCATGCGGGCCCGGCTCGATGTCAGCGGCATCGAGTACGACATGCCCTTCCCCGACCTGCTGCGCAAAGTGGAGCAGCTGCATTACTCCAGGCTTCCGGTGTTCAAGTCCAACCTCGACGAGATCGTAGGCGTGCTCAACACAAAAGACCTGCTGCCGTTCCTGCAGGAAGCCGATTTCGACTGGCATTCCCTCATCCGGCCTTCGCTGTTCGTTCCGGAGAATAAGCTCATCCGTGCGCTGCTGGAAGATTTCCAGAGCCAGCGGGTGCACTTTGCCATTGTAGTGGATGAATTCGGCGGCACCAGCGGGATCGTAACCATGGAGGACATTCTGGAAGAAATGATCGGCGATATCCGCGACGAGTTTGACGAGGAGGAAACCACCATCCGCAAGATCGATGACCAGCAGTTCGTGGTGGATGCCAAGGTGATGATCTACGATATGTGCCGGGCCATGAACCTGCCGCTGGACACCTTCGACAAGGTGCGCGGCGAAAGCGAGTCGGTAGGCGGGCTCGTACTGGAGGTAGCCGGCGAGTTCCCCGAGATCAACGAGGTGATCACCTGCGGCGATTTTGACTTTACCGTTCTGGATTCCAATAAAAACCGGATCAACTCCGTTAAGGTGACGATCAATCTCAACCGTGATGAAGACGCTTAAGCTGCTTTTCTGCCTCTGGTGCGCCGTGCTGCTGGCAGCCTGCAATTCCGAGTACGTGCGCAAGCCCCGCGGCTATTTCAAGATCCCCCTGCCGGAAAAAAAATACCAGCTGTTCGACCAGCCGGGCTACCCTTACGTGTTTGAGTATCCCGCTTACGGCAGCATCACGCGCGACTCCACCTTTTTCGAGGCACAGCCGGAGAACCCATACTGGATCAATATCGACTTTCCCGATTTCGGGGGCCGCATCTATATCTCCTACAAGCCTGTGGGCCGCAACGTTTTCGATTCCCTCGTGAACGACGCCTTCACCATGGCCTACAAGCAGCATACCTACAAGGCTTCCGCCATCCGCCCGGTTCCCTTTACCACGCCGAACGGCCTGGAGGGGGTATATTTCACCCTTACGGGCAATACCGCCACCGCCAACCAGTTCTTTGTGACCGATTCGGTGCGCCACTTCCTGCGCGGCGCCCTTTATTTCGGGGCCACGCCCAATGAAGACTCGCTGCGGCCGGTGAATGATTTCCTGCGGAAGGATATGGAGCATTTGATACAGACGCTGCGGTGGAAGTGAGAAAGAAAAGTTGAACAGTTTACAAGTTTACAAGTTCCAAGTGGGGAGGGTTAGCCGGTAGAAGACTACGTGCGATAAATAACTGGTAAACTTGTGAACGCGTGAACTTGTAAACTCCATCCCCGCCTACCTTTACACCTCAAACTGCAACTGTGATCCAAATCGATAACATCCTGGTGAGCGATGACGTGGTGGAAGCCAAATTCGTGTGCGACCTGCACAAGTGCAAGGGCGGATGCTGCGAGGACGGCGACGCCGGCGCGCCCCTGGAAGATGATGAGCTGCCGAAGCTGGAGCAATACTATGAAGCCGTAAAGCCCTATATGACACCCGAAGGCATCGCCGCTGTTGACTTGCAGGGCAAGTACGTGCACGACGGCGAGTTCGGCTGGGTAACGCCCACGGTGGGCGGCGCCATCTGCGCCTACGGCTTCCGCGATCCCGAAGGCGTGATCAAGTGCGCCATCGAGGCCGCGTATTACGACGGGAAGCTGGACTGGAAGAAACCTATTTCCTGCCACCTGTTCCCTATCCGGGTGTCGGAGAGCAAGGCCTATACGATGCTGAATTACGAGCCCCGCGAAACGCTGTGCCGGGCCGCCTGTACGCTGGGCAAAAAGGCAAAGATGCCCGTATACCAGTTCCTCAGGGAGCCGCTGACCCGCAAGTTCGGCGCCGAGTTCTACGGCACGCTGGAAAAGATCGCCCACGAATATTTCGAACCCAAGGATACTACCAAACCGAAGCGCAAATAATGTCGGAACAGTCGTCCACCTTCATAGCCAAGAGCACGATAAAGGCTGCTGACCGGGAACACCGGCGCAAGATCAATTTCAATATATCCCGTTACAACGCGGTGGTGCCCAACGGCAAGCAGCAGTTCACCGACCTGTCGCTGGCCCGCGAGCAGGCGAAGAACCGCAAGTGGGAGGCCATCGGGCAGCTCGACCAGATGCTGGAGCGCTTTGAGCAAAAGATCTCCGGCCGCGGCGCTAGGGTGCTGTGGGCGGAAACCGCTGCCGAAGCACTGGACCAGATCGGGAAGATCTGTTCCGAAAAGGGCTGCCGTACGGTGGTGAAAAGCAAAAGCATGGTCACCGAGGAGCTTCACCTGAACAAATTCCTCGAGGGCCGGGGCATCGAAAGCGTGGAGACCGACCTGGGCGAGTACATCCAGCAGCTGGCCGGCGAGGCGCCCTACCATATTGTCACGCCGGCCATGCATAAAAGCAAGGAGGATGTGGCCAGGCTCTTTGCCAACACCCTGGGCACGCCGCCCGGACTGAGTCCTGAACAGCTCACCCTGGTGGCCCGTGAAAAGCTACGCGCCAAGTACACGGCCGCCGAAGTGGGCATCACCGGCGCCAACTTCCTGATTGCCGATACCGGTTCCATCGCACTGACCGAAAACGAGGGCAACGCCCGGCTGTCCTGTGCCTGGCCGAAGACCCATATCGTGATCGTGGGCATCGAGAAGGTGATCCCTTCCCTGAATGACCTGGCCCTCTTCTGGCCCCTGCTGGCTACTTACGGAACCGGGCAGCGCGTGACGGTGTACAATACGATCGTCAGCGGTCCGCGCCAGCCGGGCGATACCGACGGGCCGGAGGAGATGTATGTGATCCTGCTCGACAATGGCCGCACCAACCTGCTGGCCAACCCGCAGACGAGGGAATCGCTGTACTGTATCCGCTGCGGGGCCTGCCTCAACGCCTGCCCCGTGTACAAGAACATCGGCGGGCATGCCTACGGCACTACCTACAGCGGACCCATCGGCTCGGTGATCACCCCGCACCTGAAGGAGCTGGATGAATGGAAGCACCTGAGTTACGCTTCTTCCCTCTGCGGCAACTGTACCGAAGTGTGCGCCGTCAAGATCAACCTGCACGAGCTGCTGCTGGAAAACCGCCAGGAGGCCGTACAGCAGGGCGCCGCGCCGTTTTCCGAAAAAATGGCCTGGAAGTTCTGGCGGCAGGCGGTCCTGCACCGGGGCCTGATGAACACCGCGCCCGGCGGTATCAAGAACTGGGTGGTGAACCGCTTCGTACCCGCCTGGAAAAAGAACCGCAGTCCCATTCAGTTTCCGGCAAAGTCGTTTAATCAGTTGTGGCGGGAAGAGAGGGGTTTGTAGTTTGGCGTTGGGCGTTTGGAGTTTGTGGTTTGGAGTTGGCCGTGCAGATGAAACGGGTATAGGGAACAAGCCTTTGTTCCGAATAAAAAATTCTGACTGAGCAGCCCAGTTTAATCATTCGCAGAGAAGCGTTCATTCCGTTAACAATACAAGGTTTTATTTCCCCGGAAATACCGTAGCGGTGTCACCGATGAAGCATTGCGGTCGACGGATCAATAAGGATCTCACTTCCGTTGCTGCTTGCAGGCACCGGCTTTAGTGTACTTTGTAGTAGGCGCTTTGTATGCCGGGATCGTAGATTTACGAGCGGAAAAATACGAGGGGTTCATCAGGTTCACCGGTGCGTGCAACAGGGTCGGTCAGCTAATTTTTTCTAGCAGGAACAGGCAGCCGGTTAAAGCGGCACCGATCAGTTTATCATTTGATGAACAGACCAGATTAATGCCCCGGGCGCAACATTCAATTCCGATTCCTTCCCTACCTTTAATAGGTGTTAGTTTATAGCCATACGATCACCCCGCGGGTGCAGTATATCGTTGATTTTCTCTCACGCTATTACAGCCACCCTTTCAAAGTGACCGGGAACCCGCAAACGTATGCGGCTGCCAAGGACCCGAAGATCAATTATTCGCACGAGCGTCTTTCCGAAGACGAATTCTACCTCAAGCCTTGCTCCCTGCTGTTTGAATCGGAAAAGCGGCCGCACCGCGTGGAGGTGTTTGAGCACCACGGGTACAAAGCCTTCTTCCGTACGGAAGGGCATTTCCCCTTCGACCTGTTTGCCGCCATCTTTTTTCTGATCACCCGGTACGAAGAATACCTGCCGCACAAAAAGGATGCATACGGCCGCTTCGCCCACGAAAACGCGCTGGCCTTCCGCGAAGGCTTCCTGCACGATCCGGTCGTTAACCGCTGGCTCGATCATTTCCGGGAGGTGCTCCTGGAGCGGTCTCCCGGACTGGAACTGCAACGTCCTGCCTTTCGTTTCCTGCCCACGTATGATATCGATGTTGCCTGGAGCTACCGGAACAAAGGGTTCAAGCGGAACTTCGGAGGATTCATGCAATCCTTCTTTAAAGGAAAGTTCCGGGCAGTGGCGGAACGCCTCCGCGTACTGCGCGGCCGGCAGCCAGACCCTTACGACAGCTATGCCTGGATGGATGAGCTGCACCGGGCGCATAGCCTCCAGCCGGTCTATTTTTTCCCGCTTCCGAAGGAGCGCGGCAAATGGGACCGGAACACCGATATCACCCAGCCGGCCCTCCGTGTGCTGGTGCAGGAACTGTCGGCACGCTATGCCACCGGCCTGCATCCTTCCTGGGCCAGCGGCGACGTGCCGAACGGCATTGCCTCGGAAAAGCGCACCCTGGAGGAATGGACGGGCAAGCCCGTTACCCGGTCGCGGCAGCATTACATCCGGATGTCGCTGCCTTCCACCTACCAGCAGCTCATCGGGCTGGGCATCACCGAGGAACATTCCATGGGCTATGGCTCCATCAACGGCTTCCGCGCGTCCATTGCCACACCCTATTTCTGGTACGACCTGCAGCGGGAGGAAGCCACCCGGCTCCAGGTGTTCCCGTTCTGCTTTATGGATGCAAACGCTTATTACGAAGAAGGCCTCGGCGCGGAAGAAGCATATGCCGA
>DATAGL010000938.1:0-5990 GCA_036263755.1 Chitinophagaceae bacterium
ATTCCCTGCCGCCCAGGTCTGTATTTTTCTCCACCCATTTTTTACCACCGGCCGTCAGCTCCAGCTGTTGCAGCTGCTGGTTGAACCGGAGCCGGATGTTGGTCCAGCCCTTGTACAGGTCCTGGCTGTCCAGCTGGAAGGTAATGGAGGAGATCCGGTCGCCGATGATGATCTTGAAGGCGCTGCCCACGGGCTTGAACTCGTAAATGAGGTCGATGTTCTTTTTGTCCGCGCGGTTCATCCGGAAGATGTAGCCGAAATAGTCTTTGCAATCGGGGCGGAAAGCGAGGTCGAAGGAAAGCTCGAAATCCTGATTAAAGCAGATGGCCTCCCCGGGCGAAAGGTTAAGCGAAGTACGGTAGTCGGCCACTACCTCGTGGCTGGCAAAGTTCAGCCCATGCGCCTGCGCCGCTGCCCGTTGAAGGCACAGGACGAAGCTCACCACATAAAGAAAGCAGCTCAACCGAAAAGTACTGATATCCATCGCCGGCAATGCAGGCCAAAGTAAAGAATAGTTTCTAAATACTGAAATTCAATAATTTACTACATGCCCTTGCCCGGAAGCCGATGCCGGCGGATGAAAGGACAGCCCAACCGGCCATCCCTGAGCATTTCTTCCTGTCGCCGGGAATAGGTACCTTAAGGGAACGATCCCTGTAAACCTTTTATCCTTTTATCATGCCCCTCCGTTTTTACTTATTTGCCCTGTTTCCGCTGCTTCCGGTCTTTTTTCACCGGGAAGCAAAAGAAGAAAGACCCGCTTCCTTCGTCAGGGAGTCGGCCATCGTAACCGGCGCCGACCAGCTGAGCGCTTACCTGCCCTTGCTCAAAGGCAAACGCGTGGGCATGCTGGTCAACCCCACCAGCATCATCGGGAACAAGGCCAGTGTAGACAGCCTGCTGGCCCTGGGCGTAAACATCCGCCGCATCTTTGGCCCGGAGCACGGCTTCCGGGGCAATGCGAGCAACGGGGCAGCCGTTGCCGATGAAGTGGACCGCAAGACGGGCATACCGGTGGTTTCCCTTTATGGTAAAAGAAGAAAGCCTTCCCCGGCGGATATGGCGGCCATCGATATCATGGTCTTTGATATTGCGGATGTCGGCTGCCGGTTCTATACCAACATCAATACACTGGCGGATGTGATGGAAGCCTGTGCGGAAAACGGAAAGGAACTCCTGATCCTGGACCGGCCGAACCCGAACGGGTTTGTGGATGGTCCGGTACTGGACATGTCCCTCGCATCCGGCATCGGCAAATTCCCGATACCCATCACCCACGGCATGACGCTGGGTGAGTTTGCCCGGATGATCAACGGGGAAGGATGGCTGCCCGGGAAAGCGAAATGCTCCATCCGCATCGTGCCCCTGAAAAATTATACCCACGACAGGGAGTACACCCTGCCGGTAACGCCCTCGCCCAACCTCAATACCCAGCAATCGGTAGTGCTTTATCCATCCCTCTGCCTGTTTGAAGGCACGATCCTGAGCCAGGGCCGAGGCACGCGCATGCCCTTCACGGTGCTGGGAAGCCCGGACCTGAAAGACCGGTATTCCTTTTCCTTTACACCGGTGAGCATCCCGGGGATGTCGGAGAACCCGCTGCACAAAGACAAGACCTGCTATGGCCTGGACCTGAGGAACTATGATATTATGCCTTACCGGAAAGCCGGCCGGATCAACATCCGGTGGATGCTGGACCTTTATAAAGCCTATCCCCATAAAGAGAAATTCTTTGACCGTACCCAAAGCAACCAGATGGGCAGTATCGACGGCCTGGCGGGTACCCGCCGGTTCAAAGAGCAGGTGATCGCCGGGGCCAGCGAAGAAGAGATCCGCAGCAGCTGGGAGCCTGCGCTCGGCCGGTACAAAAAAATGCGGATGCAATACCTGCTGTACCCCTGAAGGCTCTTACGATAACTGACTCCTGTTTTTCCTTTACCTCAAACGCACTGCTTATGTACCGGATCTTGCGAAACGCTGTACTGCTGCTGCTCACCTTTTGCCTGGCGGCTTCCCTGCATGCCCAGACGGCACCGGCCCGTGTTCCTTATGGCAATAACCCGGCGGCCGGCCATTACCTGCAGGTAGGGGATGCCCGGATTTATTACGAAGTGTATGGAAAGGGACAGCCTTTTGTGCTGCTGCATGGGGGCGTGTACGGCTATATCGATGAATTCGAGCCCTTCATACCCCGGCTGGCAGAACAGTACCAGGTCATCTGCATTGCCACCCGCGGCCATGGCAAGTCCGGCGCAGGATCCGCTCCCTTTACCTACCGGCAGCGGGCGGAAGATGCTTACGCGGTCATCCGCAGCCTGACAAAAGACAGCGTCACCGTACTGGGATTCAGCGACGGCGGGTACAGTGCCATGAAGCTGGCCGCCCTGCACCCGGAAACCGTGAAAAAACTGATCGTGATCGGCGCCGGCGATTTTGCTCCCAACAACAACCGGCAAAAGGCGGCCTATACCCGCGAAGACCTGCTGAAAAACAGCGGGGGATTTTTCCAGCAGCGGCTGGCGCTGATGCCTGAACCCGACCAATGGAATGATATATTATCCCGGCTCAATAAACTGTATAACGAAGATTTCATGAGCACGGAGACCTTTTCCCTCATCCGGTGTCCTACGCTGGTGCTGAGCGGGGACCGGGATGATTATCAACCGGTGGAAAGCGTCCTGCGCTGCGCCCGGGCCATTCCGCAATCCCGGCTGTCCATCATCCCGGGCTGTTCCCACGTTGTATTCTATTGCAACTTCCCGGCAGTTTGGGAAGCCATGCGTCCCTTTCTGGCGCTGAAGCCTTAGAACCGCAGGTCCCATGTTTCTGCCATGGCATATCAATTGTGATGGGGTCTGGCGGGTTGCGACTCATTGGCGCGCAGCCATTTTTTGTTGACATTCTTGCACTGCCAACCGGCAAAAGGCTGCAGGTACAGGTATTGTGCTGGTGGAAGCAAAAATGCACATGCGCCTATTCACAAAAGCCTTTATCTGGCTTTTCCTTTTTTCCTCACTGCATTCCGGTGCACAGCGAGGCGTTCCGCCCCGGCATGTCAAAAGAACGAAGCTGGTGGCCAAATGGGCCCAGCACCTGGATTTCCTCAACCCGATGGTCAAGCTCCTGAAAGCCCCGGAAGGCTGGGAACTGAACGTGGCGGCCTCCGGTCTGGGCCGGGTACGGATGATGCAGCCCATGCCCAACGGAACTTTATATGTAACGCGGCGGGACGGCATGGATGTATTGCTGCTGAAAGACAATGACGGCGATACGAAGTTTGACGAGGTCAGAACCGTGGAATATATGTTCCGGGCGGTCCATGGTATTACGCAGAAGGACGGCTACCTGTACCTGGCCAATAACTACGAGGTACGACGGTACCTCGTCAAACCCGATGGCACCCTCGAAGCCCCGGAGACGCTGGTCCGGGACATGCCCAGCGGCGGACAGCATCCCAACCGGACCATTGCCTTCGGGCCGGACGGTATGCTGTACATTACCATCGGCACCCTGTGCAATGATTGCAAGGAAACGGATCCGGGCGTGGCGGGCGTATGGCAGGTGGATCCTAAAACCTGGAAACATACGATCTATGCCACGGGCCTGCGCAATACCATCGGATTTGACTTTCACCCGCAGACTGGGGAAATGTGGGGGCTCGACAACGGCGGCGACGGTAAGGGCAACAAGTGGCCGCCGGAAGAAGTGAACCGGATCGTAAAGGGCGGCAATTACGGATTCCCCTTTGTGTATGGAAAAAGGGAAGTGGACCGCACAAAAGATGATCCTCCCGGTGATGTCAAGTCGGCCTTTGCCCTGAGTACGGAACCTTCCGTCCTGGAACTGCCCGCCCATATGGCGCCCATCGATTTCAAGTTTTTCAAAGGTCAGGCGAACATTCCTGCGGACTATACCGGCGATGGCCTGGCGGCTTTTCACGGTTCCTGGAACCGGAGCAAGCTGGTGGGCTATAAAGTGATGCGCATCCGCTTTCAGAACGGAGTGGCGGTAGGTGCGGAGGATTTCCTGACCGGTTTCCTGAAGCCGGCCTTCCCGCTGTTCGGTCGCAAAGCCTACCTGGGCCGCCCCGCCGGCATCGCCATCACCGACAATGGCGTTATTTATGTTTCGGATGATGCCAACGGGGTCATCTATTCCCTCAGAAGAAAAAAATGAACCCATGAAGCTGTTTATATCTGCCTTACTGCTGGCTGCACTCGTTTATAGCTGTGCGCCTGTTGGTCCTACCCAGCGGATCAATTTCACCGCCCCGGACGCCTACCCCGAAGGCATTGCCTATGACAACGCCGCCAACGTGTATTATGTTTCATCGGCCCGGACAGGAACCATAGGCCGCGTAACCCCCGAAGGCGTTTACTCCGTGCTGCATGCCGATACCGCACTGAAGTCCACCTATGGCATGAAGATCCACCCCGACGGCAAACGGCTGTTCGTGTGCGTCAGCGATGCGAATTACAGCCGGTACACGGCCCCGAATACGCGTAAAAAAATGATGCGCCTGATCAGTATCGACCTGGCCTCGGGCAACAGGCTTTCCGACCTGGACCTGTCGGCCCTGTACCCGGGCGAGCATTTTGCCAATGACCTCGTATTCGACGACAAGGGAAACCTGTACCTTACCGAGAGCTATTCCAATGCGATCATAAAAGTGGATGCCTCCAACAAAGCTTCCGTGTTCAGCAGGAGCCCTCTTTTTGCAACGGCCGGCATCGGGCTGAACGGCATCGTGTACCACCCGGCAGGCTACCTGCTGGTCAACAGCACGGGTAAGGGCGTCCTGTTCAAAGTAGACATCAACAACGGGGAAAACGTACAGCAGGTCAAGCTGCCCATGTACTTCATCGGTGCCGACGGCATGCTGCTGAATGATCCCCAAACGATCACGATGCTGGTCAACGGCGGCAACGATAAAATTTTCAAAATCACTTCCGAAGACAACTGGCAGACGGCTTCCCTTTCGGGAACCACGCTGATCATTGACCGCTTTTCCTACCCGGCCACCGCAACGTTCCGCGGAGACGATGTCTGGGTGATGAACGCCAAGTTCCATGAACTGAATGACAGCACCTCTATTCCGTCGAAAGTGTTTTCCATTCAGAAAGCCGTGATCAAGCCGATCCCCCGCAAGTTCCGGGACGACCTGTATATTACGACGAAATAGGGTTGTTGCAAAAGTTGGCGACAGCTGCTGCTGCCTGGCTCCCGATTCCGGAACCGTTCGCACATCAAACGGATGCACCTGTTTTACCTGCGGATGGGTGCGGGCGGAACCGGATCGGACGCGGTTCTGTTCACCGGAATGTATGGAACACATCCTGAAAACCGTCATCTTCCTTTTTCGTTCTTTCCTGCACGCAGCCGGAAAGAACGAAACCCGTTGCGCCTGATGCCAAAGGACTGAATCCTTATCAGCAATATAGCCTTGACCTATTAAAAGAGAAACGGCTGAAGGAGGTGCATATGAACCAAGTGACCGTTTTACCTCTGGAGCGACAGGTCTGTACAAAAAGCAAGGAAGCCTTTTACCGTAACCCGGACCGTACATGACGGCTTTTATGTTTACCTGTTCAGCAAATAGCAAAAAAGACAGTTTTCGTTAATATCATGAATTGCTTGTGCCCACAGTGGGGCATGACACCGAAATCCTGGCAGATGTGAACGGTGATCAGTATAAAGACCTGGCCATATCGGAACATACAATGAACGGACAATGCCAGCCGGTGATTGCGCACTTATTTTGCTTTAACAGCAGAAGCAGGAATTTCATTGAAATCAGCGAGGTGAACAAATTGCCAAACCCGAAGTTCATGACAGCCGACACCTCCGTTACAGGTGAAATGGAATGCCAAATGACCTAGGATGTTGATAAGTTCAGTTGGACTGCCGGCTTCAAGCTCGATACGGTTTATTATAAAACCCTGAACCCTTGAAAGGACATTCCGGCTGCCAGCATTTTTAATAGTACTGTT
>DATAGL010000939.1:0-7446 GCA_036263755.1 Chitinophagaceae bacterium
AGGACGCATAGCATTTTCATCAGCTATTTATTATATTGTGCCGGTACTTTATGAACCGAAACGAAAGCACCATACGTAAAGATAGCCTTCTTTGGGCCTGTTTGCCGCTCATCCTCCTGCTTGCAGGATGCGGCGAAGACAGAGGCGCCCGCATGATTGAACAGAAAACGGTGGTGGAGCAGCCAGCGCAGATCGATGTGTACGCGGAAGACATCCTGCAGGAAACACTCAGCGACCTCGTGGCGCGCAACGGCCGTCTGGACGACTCCACTTCACTGCGCAGCATTCATCTGATCCGGCACCTTTACGAAAGCGGTGAATTCAAGCCGCTCTGGTCGGCCAAAGGTGTTTTCCGGCCGCGCGCCGATTCCCTCTTGCGGTTGCTGGACAGCGTGCAGCTCCTCGGCTTCCTGGACACCGATTACCATATTCCCGAGCTGCGTGCCCTGCACGGGCCGCTGCGAAAAGACACGGCGAAGCAGAACCGGTTGGATGCCTCTTTATGGTCCCGTGCCGACCTGCTCCTTACCTCCGCATTCGTAGAGCTGGTCAAAGACCTGAAGGTGGGGCGGATCCAGGAAAAAAGGGATTCCCTGCTCAGCGAGCCGTTCTTTGCACAGCAGCTCGAAAGATTCAGCAGCCTCCCCACCGACTCCTTTGTAGCGGCCCTCGAACCCAAACACCGGGGCTACCATGAACTGAAGGCCGTCATTCCGCGCTACCTGGATAGTGCCGATCTGCGGCCCTTTACGTTTGTACGCGGGCGGGACAGCGCAGAGCGCGTCGCCGTGCTGATGAAACGCCTGCGCGAAGAAGATTCCACTATTGTGGCTGGAGGGCAGCCGGATTCCCTGCAACTGGCTTCGGCCATCCGTTCCTACCAGAAAATGAAAGGGTGGAAGGTGGATGGAAAATACAACGGGGATCTGCTGAACCGCGTAAACAATACCGGCCGGTACCGTTTCCTGCGCATCGGCATGAACCTGGACCGGTACAAGCAATTGCCCGATACGCTGCCGGGCCAGTACATATGGGTGAACATTCCGGAGGCCTACCTGCAGCTGATGAATGCCGATACGGTGGCCCTGGTCTCTAAAGTAGTGGTAGGCAAACCCAACACCCGGACGCCCCTGATCACTTCGGCTATTTCCGACATGATAACCTATCCGCAGTGGACCATCCCGGCCAGCATCATTGAAAAGGAAATCCTGCCGGCACTGAAGCGGGATCCGAACTATACCAACCGGAAGGGGTACAGCCTGGTGGATAAGGACGGCAATGTGGTGAACCCGCATACCGTGGATTGGAGCAAATACAAAAAGGGCATTCCCTACAAGGTGGTTCAGGGCAGCGGCGACGCCAATGCGCTGGGCGTGATCAAGTTTAATTTTCCCAACAAGCATTCGGTATACCTGCACGATACGAACCAGCGGTACCTGTTTGCCCGCAAGGCCCGGGCCCTGAGCCATGGCTGCGTACGGGTGGAATCCTGGAAGGCCCTGGCCGATTATATCCTGACCAATGACAGCCTGTTCAGCGAGCTGGCCACCCCTCGCGATTCGCTGGATGCCTGGCTGTCCCGTAAAGAAAAGCGGGTGATCCCGGTGCGCAAACGGGTGCCGCTGTATATCCGGTATTTTACCTGCGGCGCGAAGAACGGAAAAGTCGTGTTTTACGACGATGTGTATGGTGAAGACAAGCGGCTGCGGGAAAGGTACTTTGCGCTAAAATAAACGCCTATGCGTCCTTATTTGCTGATTCTGCTCCTATGGATCACCTTCATTCTCCCGCTGACCGCCCAGCAAACCGGGGAAGACAAGGAGGCCCCGCTGTGCATGAACGGTACAACAGGAAATCCTACTATGGAACCGCCTCCTTTTATGCCGACAAATTCGAGGGCCGGCAAACTTCCAGCGGCGAACGCTACCAGCACGACAAATTCACGGCGGCCTGCAACCGGATCCCGCTGGGCACCTGGATCCGTGTGGTCAATACCCGTAACAGGAAATCCGTCATCGTCAGGATCAACGACCGGCTGCACCCTAAAAACAAACGGCTCGTCGACCTCAGCAAAGTGGCCGCCCAGCAGTTGGGATACGTGCGTTTCGGACTGACGGAAGTACAGGTGTTGGTGCTGGGAAAAGTGAAGCCCAGCGGGCCTTTGGAGCCGGTGAAATAATTTTAGGAAATCCGGGTACAGCCACTATTTTTGTCCGGTCACAACTTACTATTTATGAAGAAATTCTTTACGATTGCCTTTATCCTCAGCATAACAGCCGGGACGGCTTCCGCCCAGACCGAGCCGGCTGCTCCTGCTCCGGAGGTCCGCCCCCAGGCTCTGGGTTTTTCTTTTTTCTTTAATGACTTTAAAACGGCCGAACGCATCCGCACCGGTTCCCTTTCTTCCGTGCTGCGCGACAAGCGGGCCGCTAAAATGAATGAAATGTCGCCCGGCCTGGCCGTTACCTATTTCAAAGGCCTGCGGAGTCATATTGATTTCGCCGCCACCCTCGCCGGTTCGTACACCGAAGGCGTGGTAGCGAGCCAGGAACCCAATGACAATGGATTCCTGCTGGAAGGTGATGCCTCCTTCAACTTCAAGATGGTCGATGAGCGGTACTGGCTGATTCCTTACCTTTCGGCAGGCATTGGCTTCTCGAAATGGAAAGGGTATTACGGGGCCACCATGCCGCTGGGCGCCGGCCTGCGCCTGAACCTGTTCAACGAGGCGCACCTGTTCGTGAACACGCAGTACCGTATTCCCGTTACCACGGCTACCACCAATTATCATTTCTTCCACAGCATCGGCATTGCCGGTGCCCTAGGTAAATAACCGGAACGAATTACAAACAAAAAGGCGCCGTCAACCGGCGCCTTTTTGTTTGTATAAACAGGCTTCTGAAACATCTTTCAAGGCATGAGCATTGACCGGTTGCCGATCCTTGCCGTATCCTTTACCACCACCCTGTTCTCCGCTTACGCCGATCCACCGATCCTAATGTGCGCAACGTTAAAAAGCAGAAGGACACGGAATAAAACCAGAAGACAAAATCACTTCCGGCCATTATCCCAATCCGCACAGGAAAATAACTACAGGTGACTCCTGCGCCGCAGGATTTGTATGCAGGATACCGGCTGCCTTACGGGTTGTGGTTGGACTTTTCAATGAGCCGGTGCTCGTAAGCGTATTTGATCAGGCCCACTACGCTGGACGTGTTTGTCTTGCGCAGGATATTCTTGCGGTGGGTTTCCACCGTCCGTTCCGAAATAAACAGGGTTTCCGCGATCTGCCGGTTACTGAATTCCTTTTCAATGAGCCGGATGATTTCCAGTTCCCGTTCCGACAGGTGCGCGCTGGCTACTTCCTGCTTCCGTCGGTCCATGCGCTCCAGCTCCTGGAGCACGGCATCGGAGAAATAAATGCCGCCCTGCGCGATCCTTCCGATCGCATCGAGCAGTTCCTTTTTGCCGGTGTTTTTAAGGAGATAACCGGCCACGTCGGCTTCGTTGACCATCCGGCTGACCATATCGCCTTCGCCGTTCATGGAAAGGGCAAGGATGCGCACTTCCGGAAACCCTTTTTTTACCGCCTTTGCCAGCTCCACGCCGGAAAGCCCGGGCATCATGACATCGGTAAGCAGGATGTCCACCGGCTGCAGGGCCAGCTTTCCGGTTACGGAAGCGGGGTCGGTCGTGGCAAATGCCACGCGGAGCCAGGGCTCACCGTGCAGCAGCGAAAGCAGTCCGTCGATTACGATCTGGTGATCATCTACCAGGGCCAGGGTGATTGTCTTTTCCATAGCGGCAATTCATATCATGCGTGCGCCAGCGGTACGTGCAGCACCACTGCGGTGCCTTTGCCCGGCGCACTGTCAATTTCTACCGTTCCTTTCAGGTATTCAATCCGGGTGCGGATGTTCCGCAGGCCGATGCCTTCGTTGGTGGAGGCATCCGTACGGAAACCGCGCCCGTTGTCTTCAATGGTTGCGGAGAGCTCACCTGCTTCGCGCAGGATGGAGATGTCCAGCGTGTTGGCCCCTGAATGCCGGATCACATTGTTCACGCATTCCTGGATGACCCGGTACAGGACCGTTTCCACGTTCGAGTCCAGCCGCTCTTCGAGGCCTTCGGTGTACAGGTGCACTTTCAGGGCCTTGTGATCAAGCTTGTCGAGGAACTCGCGGAGGGCAGCAGCCAGGTTGTTCTGCAGCAGCGCATTGGGCATCATGTTGTGCGACACCTGCCGCACTTCGCGGCAGGAATCGTCCACCAGCTGAATGATCTTTTCAAAAGCAAGGCGTTCCGAAGGCGTGCGGAAAGCGGCTTCGTGTTCATAGGCCGACAGGTTCATTTTGGCGGCACTCATCATCTGGCCCACGCCGTCGTGCAGGTCTTTTGCAATGCGCTGCCGCTCCGCTTCTTCGGCTTCCAGCACGGCCCGGGTGGCTGCTTCCTGCTGCCGGAGCAAGGCCTGCTGCAGCTTTTTTTCAGCTGCCAGCTGTTTTTGCCGGTAGATGAAATAAGCCAGCAGGGAACCCAGCACCAGCAAACCGAAAATCCCGCCGATCCAATAGTTTTTTTTCGCAAGGGCAAATTCCTGTTCCTGGATCTGCCGTTCTTTTTTTCCCGTTTCGTACCTGGTCTGCATCTCCGCGAGCGCCTGCGGGTTGGCTGCTGCATAAATGCTGTCCTTCAGTTCGGAGATCTTTTTATAGGCCAGGCTGGCGTTCGGGTAATCGCCGTCTGCTTCAAAATTGATGGCCAGGGCCTCGTACAGCATCGGCAACTTGGCCTGCAGCCCGTGGCGGGAAGCCAGGTGCAATGCTTCCCGTACGATGGCCAGTCCGTTTGCGGGCCGGCCCATTTTCGCATAGAGGTTGGCGATCACGGCCATGTCGGAAACAATGAAAAAAGGATCGCCGATCTCCTCGCGGATTTCTTTCGCTTCCAGATAAACGTCCAGCGCTTCCTTCAGCCGGCCCTTCGACTGGTACAGCGTACCCAGTATGTTCAGGCCATTGGCATGGGCCGCCCGGTCGCGGTTCCGCCGGGCGAGTTCAATGCCCAGGCGCACATATTTGTGCCCGGAATCCGTAAGATTCAGTTTTCCGTAGCAGGAAGCTATGTTGTTGTAAACCGTGGCGAACAGGGGGAGGCTATGTGCCTCCATCAGCCCGGCTGCTTTTTTAAAGCGCCCGATGGCCGGCTCCATCTGGTTCAGTTCCATCAGGGCCCAGCCGATATTGGTGGTGGCTTTGATCTGGCTCAGCGGGTCACCTGCGGCATCGGCTATTTTCAGGCTCTGGTAAAAGTGTTCCAGGGCTTCTTTCTGCCGGTTGGCACGCATGTAATAATGGCCCTGCAGGTTGCAGTAATTGACCAGCAGCGGAGCCGCTCCCGGTTCAGGGCGACGGGCCAACAAGGGCAAATTTTTCCGGATGAGGAGGAGGGCGCTGTCGCCTTTGCCGTTCCGGAGGTAAAAGGAAGCGAGCTGGAATTCGGCCCGCAGCGCCGGGAGGCTGCCTTCCGGAAGCAGGGGCAGGGCCCTGGTGGCATAATAATAAGCCGTGTCAGGCCGGGCATTGGAAGCCTTTTCGGCCAGCTGCAGGTACCATTCGCCTTTTTCCTCCGGTATTCCGGCGGCAGATGCGCCGTGCAGCAGGCTGTCCCGCACAGCAGGCTGTGCCCCGGCCGGAAAGGCCAGCAGCAGAAGGGCCGGGAAAATACACGCACTCAATCTCATGCAGTTTACGTCAGGGCAGACCGGCAGTTAAGATAGGCTATTGAAGGGAATCGGCAAAAGAGCGAAACCTTGGGATGGGGCCTAAATAGGGAGGCGGTTAGATAAAGGGAAATATTCAACAATCAATGTTCAATATACAACGCTCAATGATTGTGGATCCTCTTTGCGCCTGCGCGGCCCTCCGCGTCTTTGCGTGCAACCCTCTGCCGAAGCCGGAGAATATCGAACTACCTGTCCAGCCACCGGCGGGAAGGAATAACGAATGAAGAATTGCGAAAGAAGACTAAACCGTACATCGTACACCGTACATCAAATGGCCAGCACATCGTCCATCGTAAACACCCCGGATTTGCCGGCCAGGAACTCGGCGGCCAGTACGGCGCCGAGGGCGAAGCCTTTGCGGTTGTGCGCGGTATGGATGATTTCAATGTCGTCGATTTCGGAGTGGTAGCGGACAAAATGGGTGCCCGGTGCCGGGTCAATCCGCTCGCTGAGGATACCGAGGTCGCCGGTCGCGGAAGCGCTGCCCTTCACCCATTGCGTTTTGCGTTCCAGTTCCTCCAGGATGCCTTCGGCCAGGGTAACGGCCGTACCGCTGGGCGCATCGAGCTTGGCGGTATGGTGGATTTCCTTTACTTCCACTTCGTATGCTGCCTGCCGGTTCATCATGCGGGCCAGCATCCGGTTGATGCGGAAGAAGATATTCACGCCCACGCTGAAGTTGGAGGCGTGCAGGAAGGCGCCTCCTTTCTGCCGGCAGTGGTCCTTTGCCTGCGGCAGCCGGTCGTTCCAGCCGGTGGAGCCGCTGACGACAGGAACCCCAAAGTCGAGGCAGCGCCGGATATTATCGAAAGCACTGTGCGGGGAAGTAAACTCAATGGCCACATCGGTACCGGCCAGGTTTTCCTGCGTGAATTCCTCCGTGTTGTCGATGTGGATGCGGAGGGTGATTTCGTGTCCGCGGGAAAGGGCTACCTGTTCAATCATCTGGCCCATCTTTCCGTAGCCGATCAGTGCGATGCGCATAAAATTGGTCTTTATTTAAATGTGAATACAAGGCTCAGTCCATTGGTGCCTGCCATATCGCTGTAGCCGCCCCGCAGCCGGAGGCTGAGGTCGGGCGAAACGTCGAAGGAGCGCAGGTGCGCGTCTACTGCCGCATCCACCACATTCAGTCCCCAGAAGAACAGGAAAAACAGCACGGAGTAATCCAGGTTGCGCCGGAACTGGTCGCGGGTAAGGCGGAGCGAGTTTTCCGCATTGCGCTCAATAAATACCTGGAGCCGCTCGTGTACCAGCGGGAAGCGTGCTGAATCCTTGGTGGCCAGTATCGTATAAGCAAGCCGGGTGCGCCGGTACCATTTGAGGTTGTCCACAAATACGCCCGCCGTTACGCCCAGGGCCCCGTAAACGATGGGGATTTTCCAGTAGCGCCGGTTGTAGGCCTGGCCCCAGCCCGGGATCATAGCGGAACGGAGGATGGCTTTCCGGGGCGAATGCACACGGAGTACCGAATCAACGGCCGGTTTGTCGGCCACCGGTGCGGCCACACGGTTCAAGGTATCTACCGCTACGGGCAGGGTATCGGTAACTGCGCGGGCAGCCGTATCCGGTGCCGGGCGCCGCAAAGTATCGGGTACCTGTGCCGCCGCCGAAGCTCCCAGGAGCAGCAGTCCCACCACCCAGCAGTATCGTACGCCTTT
>DATAGL010000940.1:0-1574 GCA_036263755.1 Chitinophagaceae bacterium
ATGCTTTCGGATACCTCGGTTCCGTGCTGGTTTTATTTGTAAAAGATTTTGCGGGCATCCGCCTGTCACCGGCCGAATTCTTTGTGCAGGCCATCTGGTTCATCGGCACGGTCGGCCTGGCCGGCACGGTGCTGGCGGCCCTCTATTTCCGGAAACGATTCCATCAACTCCAGACCCCACCTGTTCCCCTGTATGCCTGATCGTACCGCCCTTGTTATCGGCGCCGGCATCGTTGGCCTCGCCACTGCCCGCAGCCTGGCCCTGAATGGCTATTCCGTTACCGTACTTGAAAGGCATGCCCGGGCCGTGGGCGCTTCCATCCGCAACTTCGGCATGATCTGGCCCATCGGTCAGCCTGACGGTGTCTTGTACGAGCGGGCGCTGCGCAGCCGCTCGGTCTGGGAAGAACTGTGCACCGGGGCCGGTCTCTGGTACGAAAAAGGCGGCAGCCTGCACCTGGCTTACCGGCCGGAGGAATGGGACGTGCTCCGCGAATTTGCCGAAGCTTCCGGGAAGGGGCGGCCGGTGCGGCTCCTGGACAGCGAGGAGGCAGCGGAAAAAAGCAGCGCCGTGCAGCCGCAAGGGCTGCTGGGTGCGCTCTGGAGCGAAGATGAACTGATCATTGAATCGCGGGTGGCCATGGAGCGGCTCCCGGCTTATTTTACGGAACGCTACGGCATCACCTTTCATTTCGGCCGGGCCGTAACCTCCATCGAATATCCCTGGGTGACGGCCGGTGGGGAACGGTATATGGCCGACCGGATCGTTGTCTGCAGCGGGACCGACTTCGAAACGCTGTACCCCGAGCAGTTCCGGGCCGCCCCGCTCACGACCTGCCAGCTGCAGATGATGCGCCTGCAGGAGCCGCCCGGCGGCATGCGCACCGGACCTTCCTTGTGCGGCGGCCTGTCGCTCATCCACTACAAAAGCTTTGCGGGAGCGCCCTCGCTGGAGCGCCTGCAGCAGGTATACGCGCAGGAACGTCCCGAATACCTGGAGCACGGCATTCATGTAATGATGGCCCAGAACCAGAGGGGAGAGCTTACCGTCGGGGACAGTCATGCTTACGGAGCCGTGCACCTGCCGTTCGACAACCGGTACATCAATGACCTCATCCTTGATTACCTCAAAACATTTACCCGCCTGCCCCGGTACGAAATTTCCCAGACCTGGAACGGGGTTTACGCCAAAATGACCAACGGTGCCACCGAGTACATCACCGGGCCTGAGCCCGGAGTAACGATCATCAATGGCGTGGGCGGGGCAGGGATGACCCTTTCGTTCGGACTGGCCGAAGAGTGGGTGCGGAGTTTATAGTCAGCAAGAAGCGAATGCCACAAGCAGAAAGGTGATGGAGAGCACAGGTATCGTGTATGCCCGGCACCTGCTCCAAGAAGGGAGTTTCCTATGCATAAAAAGAAACCCCTGTGAAGACAGAGGTCGGTGAGAAAAATCGCTTTTTTAATAACGGTCCAAAGATCGGCGGGGCATATGAAGAAAAGGTTAAGCCCGTGTGAACCGATTGTCAAGGATACAGCTGTCCCGATGCGCCTGTTGTTTAACCCTTCGGCGGG
>DATAGL010000941.1:0-3685 GCA_036263755.1 Chitinophagaceae bacterium
CCAGTGCGAGAGCTGGCCGGAAGAAAAGATCGTGGTCGGGCCTTTGGAACCGGTAATGACATGAACGCCGGAAAGCAGGTGTACAAACAGGTCGCCGGCCACGCCGGTGCCGTAGTCCTGGTAATTGCGCCACCAGAAAAACTTTTTGGGATCATACGGCTCCTTGCGCTGACCGGATACGTAGCGGTCCCAGTCCACCGTTTCGGGGGAAGCGTCCGTGGGCATCGTGTATTGCCAGGCGCCCAGGGCGCTCTGGCGGTCGAAAGAGGCTTCGATCAGGTTCAGCCGGCCGATCGCACCCGCACGGTACAGTTCCGCGGCCTTGGCATAAACGATCGAGCTGACGCGCTGGGAGCCCACCTGCAGCACTTTGCCGGCCGCCTGCTGCGCCTTGATCAGCGGCAGGCCTTCGGAGATCCGGTGCACCATCGGCTTTTCCAGGTAAACGGCCTTTTTCGCCTTCAGTGCATCTTCCGCAATGCGGGCATGCCAGTTGTCGCTGGTGGCAATAATGACCGCATCGATGTCGGTCCGGCTGAGCAACTCCCGGTAATCACGCGTGGTGAGGATATTGTTCCCGTACACTTCGCGGGACCGTTCCAGGCGACCGGTGTAGAGGTCGCAGATACCGGCCAGTTCCACACCCGGAACTTTGAGCGCGGTATTCAGGTCATTAAAGCCCATAATCCCCATACCGATCACGGCCACTCGGATCTTATCATTGGCACTGATGATCTTATGGGGCTGCAGGATTTGCGTTTCACCGGCAGGGCCAGCCAGGGAATGGAGTGGAGCGGCCGCAAGGCCGAGCGCCGTTCCGCCCAGGGTTTGCAGGAAGCGGCGGCGCGAAGAATCATTTGACATAGCAGTTGTTTATTTTGAGCGATAGCACCCTGATTACCGTAAAAACAACGGCCCGGGATTGCCTTCCCAATCTAAAGCTTTTGTTCAATTCTGCCGCATGGGGAAAGGCGCAATTTTACCATTGGTTCGTATTCCGTATGCGGAAGCTTCCCGCCGGGAGAACCAGGTGGCTTCCGCAAAGTCGGGAACAGAATGGGCAGCAGGCACTGCGGCACCGCGGACAGGGTCGGATGATGAAGCAGGCGCTTATCCGTTGCCGTTTAAAGAAACACCCGCTTTTCCCACGGCCGTTCAACTATTTCGGGATCGCATTGTTCTACCGGTTCACCCAACCAGTAAATGATGAAATATGTGACAACAAGGGATGCCGTGACCGGCGATGACGTACGGCTTTCCTATAAGGACTACGGGCAGGGACGACCCGTGGTGCTGATCCACGGCTGGCCCCTGAGCAAGGATATGTGGGAGTACCAGATTGACGACCTCGTCAATGCCGGCCTGCGCGTGATCAAATACGACCGGCGCGGCTTCGGCAAGTCAGACAAGCCCTGGAACGGATACGATTATGATACCCTGACCGGAGACCTGAATGTATTAATGGAAACGCTGGACCTGCGTGATGCGGTGCTGGTGGGCTTTTCCATGGGCGGCGGCGAGGTGGTGCGCTACCTGAGCCGGTATGGCAGCGAACGGGTAAGCCGCATCGTGCTCCTTTCTTCCGTTACGCCGTTCCTGGCCAAAACGCCCGGCAACGACGAAGGAGTGGACCAGAGCGTGATTGCCGATATGATGGAATCGATGAAGGAAGACCGGATCCGGTTCCTCGATGAGTTCGGCAAGCAGTTCTTCTCGGTGGGATTAATGAACCACCCGGTGAGTACACCCCTGCTGGAATACTACCGCGCCCTGGCCTCCGTAGCCCTGCCCCGCGCCATGCAGCAATGTGCCCTTTCCTTTGCACAGACGGACTTCCGCGCCGACCTGCAGGCCGTCCAGGTACCAACGCTGATTATCCACGGCGATAATGACAAGACCGTTCCGATAGAAGCCAGCAGTGCCCGCACGGCTGAACTGATCCGCGGCAGCCGCTTTGTAGTGTATGAAGGCGCCCCGCACGGCCTGTTCTATACGCACCGCAAGCGCCTCAACAGCGACCTGATCGCGTTTTGCCAGTCCGATGTTTCCCTGCACGCCGAAACCCTTGCAGGCACGCGCTCTTCCTGATATTTGCGCACATAAAAAAGGCCCGGTAACCCGGGCCTTTTTTGTTTCATTCGGAAAAGCGTTATTTTAAAATACCGGTACGCGTATCGCTGTAGCGGATCAGCGCCAGGTGCAGGTAATCTTTCAGGGTGCCCGGTTCCACATACAGCACATCACCGCCGTTTTTCAGCACCAGCTCCACCAGGGAACGCACGGCGTCTTTTACCACTTCAGTGGGTCGTACCGTAACCGTTGTTTCGGGGCTGGTCACCGGAAGGGCAGCCGGGTACGTATAGTCCCGTTCCACCACCAGCAGCTTTCCGGCACCGCGCCGGGCGGTATCCCAGGCTTCCCGCACGCCTACATCCAGGTTACCCGCCTGCAGCGCGGCTTCCAGCCGCTGTTCGGCATCCCGCTGCACGATCTGCTTCCATTGACGCAAACCCGACTGTACCAGGGATACGAGGCGCGATTCCGGCAGGCCCGGCTCGGCCGGGAGAAAGGCAGCTGCCGTATGGCGGTGCCGCGAAGCCTGGCGGAAACGCGCTTCCATGCTGCGCGATCCGGTCACGATGAGGGGCAAGGGGAAGGCCTGCAGCATAATCCGGAGGCTGTCGTCGAGGTAACGGATGCAGGCATCCGCCCCGCCCGGGGTGGACGCAGCCCGGGCAGCCCGGTGATTGCGGCAAACCAGGGTAAGCTCCAGCTGATGATTCATTCCCCGGTACAGCCGGCTTTCCGACTCCCCGAGGTGCAGTAACAGATAACGTTTGCGCAAAGGACGCACCGCTGCAATATGATGGGGATCAAAGGTTGCTCCCACGTACACCCCTTCGTGGATGTCGGCATTCAGGTAATGAATGGCCGATCCCTCTTCGCGCACCTGGAGCATCAGGCTCCGGCGGTGACCCGTATAGTCCAGTCCGGCCATGGCTTCCTGCAGCTGTTGCACGAGGGAAACGGCCGTACCGATGGGGTATTGACGGTACAGGATTTCTTCAGCGCGGATCAGCATGCGCAGCAGTTTTCGTGCGATCACGGAACGGGAGGTCATTTTCGGATCGAAAGGCATAAGCACGGTCACCAGGGGTTTTTCCTGCACCGGTTCGCGCACCACTTGTCTTTGCAGACGTACGTTGGAGATCATATCTGAATAATGAATTTTTGGGTTAGCGGGCTGGAGGACTACTCAGATTCAAATGCCGCAGGAAGAGAACGCACCAATCACAACCATTCAGAATGCACGTAAACGTTTCCAACAATAGAAAGTATCCAGCTTTAATAACACTGCAAACCAAAGACCACGATGCACGGAAACGTGCTGGTAACCAATGAATTGTATGTGTACCACAAACACATTGCAGGTGAACCGCCCCGGCCCTGCAAGACCAATGGGACAACATCGTGTGCAAAACCCGCTAGGACAGTGGATTTCATAAAGCGCTAAGCCGGGTCATCGGAAGAATGGATGAGGTTTATCAAAAAGGTTCTAATGATTTGTTAATTAAAAAAAGCAGTTGTTCGCTTCTGTCATAAAGCAGCCTCTTCCTGAGTGCTCTTTTTTCTGCAACGGTGTGTGGAAAAAACGAACCAAGCGCACCCGGCATTAGCGGGATTG
>DATAGL010000942.1:0-3865 GCA_036263755.1 Chitinophagaceae bacterium
ATGGCGGTATCGGGAACCCGGGCCGGTTCTTTCACCGGCTCCCCTCCTGCCTGCTGGGCGGCGGCTCCAGAGGACGAAAGCAGCCATGCGCAAAAAACAAAGAAACGTTTCATGTCGGCGAGTTACATTGTTTTTGGGTAAGAAGAACCCGGTTCTTATACAATAGACATTGCGGGAACCGGGTCTCTTTCTGCGATTGATACTTATGAAAAGAGGGTTACCTGATAAAGATGATATTATCCATGTAGAACGTCTTCGGGTCTCCTTCGATCTGCATCACGAACGTATCGAACTGCATCGTGCCGGCATTTTTCCAGATGCCGAGGTCGAATGAAAAGTAGGTCCATACATTAGCGGGCACGTTCAGCACCTGCATTTTGTTCCAGTCCAGGCTAAACTGGATCTTTTTATCCACGTCGGCTCCTTTGATCCAGAAGGCCACACGCTTATACGGCGCCAGGTCCAGTTTCGACTTCAGGTGGAGCTGGATACCGCCCCAGCTGCCCGTGTATTCGGCTTTGAGTGCCGAAGTGCCGGTGATGGCGTTTTCCGGAACCGCGCTCAGGTTGGTGCTCCAGGACCAGTTCTCGATATTGGTATGGAGGGCATCGCCAAACACGGCAAAGGCATTCTCCACGTTCACGAAGGTTTGCGTGGTGGTGGACACGCCCGATGAATTGGTGAGGGTCAGCTTGCCCGAATTCACCGGGGTGGCCGGCATCCGCACCACCAGCTTTTTCTTTTCCTTCGAAAGGATCTCGACCTCATCCGTCGTGCCTTCAAATACGATCTTCGAAACGGATTCAAGATTGTTGCCCGTCAGCGTGATCTCCGTACCCGACTGGAAGTCGGTGGAGGAAGCCGAGGAAACGGTAGCCAGGGCAATTACTTTGAACGGCACCTGGAAAGAGATGCCCTTGCTGTTGGTGAACACGATGTTCTGCATACCGCCGTTTGCCGTATCCGGCACCCGGAAGATCACCGCATTGCCGGTATTGAATACCGGGTTGAACGAAGCCGGCACATTGCCGTTGTCGAATACGATGCTGCGCACATCGCCGAGGCCGGAGCCGGTGAGGGTAAGCACGGCGTTGGCAGACCCTTCACCCGGCTGCAGCGCATTGGCCTGCGGGTTGGAGGAAGCTTCGGGCGTTTCGTTGTCCTCCTTTTCACAGGAAGCAAGCACCAAGGTGCCGCTAAGGGCCAGGAGCAGGAGTCGTGTATATTTCAGAAAGGTTGATTTCATAACTGCAATGGTTTAAGACGGTTAGTAATACGGAACGGGGTCTTTCAGCAGCTCGGGGTTGGCTACGGTTTCTGCCTGCGGCACCGGGAGGAAGAGCTGACCGGGGCTGGTGAGCGTGACCTTCAGGCTGTTCACGCTGCCGTCGTCGTTAAGGTTGCCGCGCTCCTGGGTGGCGATATAGGCTTTTGCCTTTTCAAAACCCATCCGCTGGATGTCGAAGAAGAAATCGCCCTCAAAGGCAAACTCCACTTTGCGCTCATGCAGGATCAGCTCCGGTGTAATGGCGGTCACAGGATCCAGGTCGGCCCGGTCGCGTACTGCGTTGAAAGCAGCCAGGGCGGCGGCGTCGGAAGTGGAGGCATTGTTGCCCAGTACCGCTTCCGCATAAATCAGCAGCACATCAGCGTACCGCAGGATATAAGTATCCATGCTGGTGTGCGGTCCGTTCACCGGCTCGTCGGCGCGCTTGGGCCCTACCACGTATTTCAGGATGTTGGAACGGGTGGGCGTGAAAATATGAACGTCGTCGGTTTTACGGCCGGAGGTATCATAGGTGAATCCGTTGGGATAGCTTTTATTGATCCATTCGGACTTGTGAAAGCCATGCTGCATCACGGAGCCCTGGCGGCGCTTGTCGCCAAAGGTGTACCCGGTGGTTTCGCTCAGGATGTCGAGTGAAGGCACCACGGCGGAATAACCGTCGGCCAGCGTGGGTTCGGGGTGCAGCAGCGGCTGGGGGCCTACATACTGCTGCCAGGGGTTGCCGCCGTTCCAGCTCATGGAAGCCTGCCATTTCAGGGAGAACAGCGACTCCTTATTGTTGTTGGCTTTGGACGTAGTGAACATCCACTGGTAGTCGTCCACCAGGCCGATCCTGCCGGAGGCATTCGCGTAATCGATCACTTCCTTTGCCTTCAGTTTTGCATTCTCATAGTCTTTCAGGTAGAGATAGATTTTGGCCATCAGCGCCTTGGCGGAGTATTTTGTTACGCGCCCGGGCTGGTACGCTTCTTCCGGAAGGAACTGCTCGGAAACTTTCAGGTCTTCCAGGGCAAAGCGCAGCACATCGGCCTGCAGGTAGCGGGGCACGAGGTATTTACCGGGCTTGGTGAGCTCTACGGGGTTTTCCACGATCGGCGCGTCTTTGAACGTGCGGCCGATGTAGAAGTAGGCAAAGGCGCGGATGAACTTCGCTTCGGCGATACCGAGGTCGAGGTAGGCGTCGTTGGCCACTTTTTCTTTTTTGGCCTGGAACTCGGTGATCAGCACCGAAGCATTGCCGGCAGCTTTATAGGCCGACTTCCAGGTGGCGGCCACCAGCTGGTCGGTGCTCTGGATATTGAAGTTGTAAAAGGAACGGTAGTTGCCGTCACGGGTATACAGCGTACCGCCCATGACGTCGCCGATATCAATAAAGGCCTTGTCGAACCAGTCGCCCCAGACGGCATTGTACAGGATACCCGTGGCACCGTTCACTTCAGTTGCGTTATTGTAATACACATCCACGGTCGGACTGGTTTCCGAAGGTGTATCCAGGAAATCCTTTTTACAGGATACCCCGAAACAGGCGGCGGCTGCGAGGAAGGTCAATACTTTCAATTTCATCGTATGCTGTTTTGAGAAAGATTAGAATTCGATATTGGCACCAATGGTTACGGTCTTCGGGTTCGGGTAGTTCCCGTTGTCCACATTCATGAAGGTGGCGCTGTTGTTCAGGCCCCCGAGCTCGGGATCGTAACCGGAATAATTGGTGAAGGTGTACAGGTTCTGGGCCGAGATGTACAGGCGGACGGTGCTGAGCTTTGCCTTGCTGATCAGGCTCTTCGGCAGGTTGTACCCCAGCGACAGGTTCTGGATCCGCAGGTAGGAACCGTCCTCAATGAAGCGGTCGGAGATCCTCCAGTTGTTGTTGTGCCACTGGTTGAAGCGGGGCAGTGTTCCGTTCGGGTTTTCGGGAGTATAACGGTCCAGCACCGTTGCCAGCTGGTTCCAGTACGGATCGCTCAGGCGCTCGGTCTGGCGGCGGGTATAGTTGTATATATCCGCACCGTATGAAGCATAGAGGAATACCGAAAGGTCGAAATTCTTATAAGTAACCGCGTTGGTCATGCCCAGCGTGAAATCGGGGTTCGGGTTACCAATGACGGTAACATCCTTCTCGTCGATCTTGTTGTCGCCGTTCAGGTCTTGGTAGCGTACGTCCCCGAGGTAATAGCCCCTGGGTCCTACCGGGATGCCCCAGTCGGTACCTTTATTCAGCTCGTCCATGGAACGGAACAGGCCGTCGGTGACATACCCGTAGAAAGCGCCCATCGGCAGTCCCTGCTTCGAAATGGTTACCAGCGAACCCTGGCCGTATTCGTCAATCGTCCCGGTGATCACGGCATCGGGAGCGTTCAGGTAATTCAGGATGTTTTTATAGCGGCTGAAATTCACCGTCGTTCTCCAGTTCAGGTCCTTGCGGTTGATGTTGTGGGTGGTGATGCCGATATCAAATCCCTGGTTGGTCATCTTTCCGTCGTTGGCCGTCGGGGTCCAGATATCATTCCAGTTGGTACCCAGTCCGGAGAAAGAGCCGAGCTGCGTGGACAGCAGCATGTCGGAGGATTCCTTGCGGTA
>DATAGL010000943.1:0-5795 GCA_036263755.1 Chitinophagaceae bacterium
TTTCCCTCCCGCAAGAACCTGGTGATCCATACCAACCTGAGCTACGGGATCCGCAACCACGACGTCAACGGGGGCATTGAGGTCAGCCGGCTGTACAACCCGTTCAACCGGGGCTATTACCGTATTGAAGCCCAGCGCGACTTCCAGTTCATTTACGAAGGCGATGCCTGGATCAACCTGATCAAGCGGAACAACGTGTACCTGAACAACAACCTGGGCATCGGGCACGGGATCGAGCTGTTCAACGGGTTCTTCCTGCATACCGATGCCAACATTGCATTGCGCCGCTCGGTGAGCAACTACCGCACGGGTAAGCTGGTGGACAGCCTGCTGGGCGATGTGCTCGACGACAACCAGGCCGTATTCTTCAAGCCTTATAATGCCTTTTACGGAAAGATCCGCCTGCAATACACCCCCGCCCAGAAATACCTGCGCGAGCCGCGCGAAAAAGTGATCCTGGGCTCGCGCTGGCCAACGTTCTATACGATGTGGCGTAAAGGCGTACCGGAGCTGTTCGGCTCGGAAGTGGATTTCGACTACCTCGAATTCGGTATGGAGCAGCGGCTGAACCTGGGCCTGACCGGCATCTCCCAGTATACCGTGCGCACGGGCACCTTCCTGAACAAAACCGACCTGCGGCTGATCGACTTCCAGTTCCAGCGCCGCGGCGACCCCTTCCTGTTCATGAACCCGCACCGCTCGTTCCAGTCGCTGGACTCCACCTTCCCCGTGTTCAAGCGGTTCTGGGAAGGCCACCTGCAGCACGAATTCAACGGTTTTTTTCTCAACCGGATTCCCCTGCTGAAGAAGCTGCAGCTGCGCGAAGTGGCCGGCGCCGGCTTCCTGTTTGCCCCGGAACGCAACCTGCGGTATGGCGAACTGTTCGCCGGCGTGGAACGGGCCTTTGTTTCTCCCTTCAACCCGCTCGACCGGTTCAAGTTGGGCGTGTATGTGGTGGGCTCCGCAGCCAACCGGTTCCAGAACCCTGTCCAGTTCAAGATCGGATTTACCACCTGGGACAAGCGCCGGAACAAGTGGTACTGACAGGTACGGCATCAACAATGCCTTCTTACCCTCTTCCTTCGTTATTCCTTGTTCGTCTGTTCTGCGGTTCCCTGCCTCCGGCAGGAGGGGTTGCACGCAAAGACGCGGAGAAAGCAAAGACGCAAACCGTTCTTTAACCCTTGAATATTGAACATTGGAAATTGAAAATTCCTTTCAAAGCCTCCGCCTGATGTGCGCCTTCCCCCACTCCATACCCTATTTGCCCCGCTTCGTCCGAAACGGTTTGGAAAGGGCTCCCCGCCTGACTTAGATTTACCTTGTCAACAAAAACAACACCCGCCGGCCAGCCGGTACCAAAACCAAAACCATGAACGCGCTCCACGCCACAGGAAACAGCACCCGGTTTTTCTGGAACGACCGGGAAATCATCGCCCGGTACGCCTTTTCCCGCAGCGTGCGGATGGCCGGCTCCGGAGCCAGCACCATCTGCCTGGAAATCCGTTTTGAAATACCGAGCAGCGGTGAGCTGACCCAGCTGACCGTGATCAAGTCGGGACTCATCCTGTTTCAACCCCTGGAAGTAGTGGAAGCCATCGTTCACCGTGAGATCCGTTCCTTTTTCAAATGTCATTCTTCCACGGAGTTCAGCACGATAGAATCTTACCTGGCACTGACCTGATACAGGCCCCGGCCTTCTACATAATTCGTATAGCAAGCAATCGTTAGGACGCCCCCTGTTTCTACAGGGGGTTTTTCATGCGTACCCGGTATGTAGAAAATACCTGCCGCATTTTACGCACTGCTGCCGCCCCGTTTTTAACAACACTAAACTCAGGTACAGAATTCGCATAAATAACGTAATGGAATTAAGCTTTCACGGAGCGGCCCGCACAGTAACGGGCTCCAAGCATATGATCCGCCTGCGGAGCGGCCGTAACATCCTGCTCGATTGCGGATTGTTTCAGGGATTGGGCAAAGAAACGGACAAATTGAACGAGGACTTTGGCTTTGACCCTGCGAAGGTTCATGCCCTAGTGCTTTCCCATGCGCACATCGATCATTCAGGCCTCATCCCGAAACTGGTCCGCGAAGGCTTCACCGGTACCATCTGGTGTACGCCGGCCACCCGCGACCTGGCCGAGATCCTGCTGTACGACAGTGCCGAGATCCAGCAGTACGAAACCGACCACATAAACCGGAAGCGTGCGGCTCACGGCCTGGAGCCGTATGCACCGCTTTACGGAACGGAGGACGTGGCTGCGTCCATGAAGCTGTTCCAGACGGTGGAGTATAACGAATGGTTTGCCGTTTGTCCCGAAGCGGAGGTTTTCTTCACCAATGCCGGTCATCTCATCGGCAGCGCGGCCGTCAGCCTGCGCATCCGCGAAGGAGCCACGGAAACCCGGCTGCTTTTCAGTGGCGATGTAGGCCGTTACCGCTCGGTGCTGTTGCAGCCGCCGGCAGAAACGCCTCCTGCCGATTACATTATCCTGGAAAGCACCTATGGCGACAAGCGGCACGACATTACCTTCAATACGATCGAAACCTTACAGCACTGGATCCGGCGCACCTGCCTGGAGAAGGGCGGCAAGCTGGTGATCCCCGCATTCAGCGTGGGCCGCACCCAGGAAGTGCTGTATGCGCTCAACCAGCTGAGCCTCGAAAAACGATTGCCCGAACTTTCCTATTTCGTGGACAGTCCCCTGAGTATGAAAGCAACGGAAACGATCAAGCAGTATACGGACCAGTTCAACGAGCGCCTGCAACAGGTACTGGCAGTGGATGACGACCCGTTTCATTTCCCCGGCCTGAAATACGTGGAGTCGGTGGATGACAGCCGCCAGCTGGTGGATTACACCGAACCCTGTGTGATCATCTCCGCCAGCGGCACGGCCGATGCCGGCCGGGTGCGGCACCACATCAACAGCTGTATCGGCAGCGAACAGAATGCCGTGCTGCTGGTAGGTTACTGCGGCAGCCAATCGCTCGGTGGCCAGCTGGTCGGCGGTGCGGAAGAAGTGGAGATTTTTGGCGAGCCCTGCCCGGTAAAAGCGGAAACCGGCCAGATGGGCGGACTCAGTGCGCACGGCGATACCGATGACCTGACCCGCTTCCTCTCGTCGCAGGACCCGGAAAAAGTAAAGAAGATCTTTCTCGTACACGGCGAATACAATGTTCAGAAAGCATTTGCAGAACGGCTTGAACTGAAAGAATTCCGCTCGGTGGACATACCCGAACAACATCAGCGGTACCCGCTGAATGAGGAGACGGAAAAAGAGCAGGCGGCGTGAGGGAAATATGCAGATGTGCGGATGTGCGCATGTGCAAATGGGTGAGGCGCCGTTCCAATATTTTTAATAAAGGGATGGAGCGATGGGATGCAATACGTGCAGCTGGAGTATGGAGTGAAAAGTTTGCTACCGCCGCAGGGATAGTTACTGCTGCGGCTTCTGGCGGGTGATGGTGTCTTCCGGGTCTACGGTAGGGCCGGGCGTGTCGAGGGCGATGGAGAAGTTGCTGTCGGCGGGATTATCCAGGTCGGGAACGAGGGGCGCTTCCATTTTTTCAATATTGGAATCCAGTGTCGAAACGGGTGTACTTTTCGGTGCACTTTCACAAGCCAGTACCACACAAAAAAGCAGCGGCAGGATCCCGGCAGCCGGGCGAAAGCGGTTAGTAGGTTGCGCATGTTCCATCACCCGAAAAATTAAAGCATTCTCTACGATCTGCCAATTTATTTATTTGCCATGCGGCCCTAACGGGCCTGCCAGGTTCTACTCAATTTTTCAAATTGTAGCTTTTGCCCGCGGTGAAAGGATTTATGCAGGCATGCATTGACCACTTATTCCGTAGCCGTCAGGAACAACATATGCTGCAGCTGGCGCAATCGTTGCATCCCTGCCTGCGTTTACTATTAATAAAAAACAGATGAAAACCAAAACCAGCATGCTCCGGGCCGGATCCATGTTAATTGCACTGACTTTCGGCATAATGCCCGCGCTATTAGCACAGGTGCGTCCCGGTGAAACGGATGCTGCCGTCACCAGCCCGGCACCCTTCCCGGATGAAGCCGCCTCCTGGTATTCCTCACCCTGGATCTGGCTGGGAGCCGCCCTTGTTTTCATCCTGTTGCTGATCGCGCTGGGCCGGGGCGGAAAAACGGGTAAGGCCAACAGCGCCGCTTCCCAAACGGGTGAAATCCGTACGGAAAAAGACCCGGATGCTGCATAGTGGCGCAGTCAAGGCCACCCCTTTTACCGTTGATTCACAAAAAACAGCAAGCAGCCCGGAGGCTGCCTGCTGAAGTCTGCATTGATTACGAAAAAAACAAATTCTTAAAACCGGCTGTTCTTGTCCCGGTTCAGATCATCATCATCCAGGTCATTGCCCAAGCGGCCGCTATTGTAACCGCCTGTTATATCGGTATCCGACTGCGAACGTCCGGTCAGGTCATTTTCTGAGCCGGTCCGCTCAATGTCAATATCTGTATGCCGCAGGTTTTCCCGGATGGTTTCGTCGCGGGTATCCACATCCTTGCTAATGCGTATTTCCTCGGTCACCCGCGCTTCCTTGTTGACCACCGGCACTTCAGAGCGCTCTGTAAGTTCGATATCGCGGTCCTGAAGGTTGTTCAGGTCACTCTCGGAAACGGGCCGGTTCACCGGGTTACGTTCCACATGCACATGTTCCTGGCGCAGGCGGATGTGTTCTTCCACCGGACGCTCCACGATGCGGCTGCGCACCCGCACACCACCGGTTTCTACTTCGCGCTTACCCACTTCCAGGTTCTCTTCAATGCGGGGGATGGAAGTTTCCCGGTCGCTGCTCACTCCACGGAATTCTTCTTCGGTAGAACGGGCATTCCCGGTATAACCATAACTGCTGGCGCGTTCATTCACGTTGATCGCACCATTGTCATCCAGCAGGTCTGCCGCGCGCTCCGCCTCTTCGCCCGATTGGGCCAGTACCGATACAATGGTGCTGCGGCTGCCTACGGTTGCATAGCGGTCAGCATCATCATTGTCATCGCCAAAAAGCGATTTGAAGAAACGGGTAACGCCGTTTTCGCTTCCACGGTCATGATCGGCATCATGGGTGCCGGAAACATTGCCCGACTGCTCCGAAATATCAATCTGGTCCCGGTCAAATCCATTGCTCACCAACTGTTCCACTGCTTTTCGGGCATCTGATGCGTCATCAAAAAAACCCACTACTGTTTGTGCCATTTCTGCCTCCTGTTTTTTGTTTTTAAAAATCTTGTTCAGTTCCGCCCCCGGGCAGGTTGTCGGCCAGGCCGCTGCCCAGGTCTGTCCGCTCTACACGGACTTCTTCTTTCCTTAGGGTCACGGGCTCACTGTATATCGTTTCGGTCCGGCGTTTCCGTATCCGGATCTCTTCCACTACTTCATATTGTTTCTGCACCACCAGTACCTCGCGGACCACCGGGATGATCATCAGGTCGCCTTCGTAAATCACCGGTGGAGGGGGTACCGATACCCGTTCGTTCACCGGTACCCGCTCCACCTCGTAGTGCTCTTCTGCCAAAGGCATTTGCACCAGCGTTTCCTGCTCCTGGTAGGAACGGGAAATCGTTACCTTCCCGGTCTCCACTACTTTCTTATCCACGTGCAGCTGCTCCTCGATCACGGGGATACGCTGCTCGAAGCCGTCTGTACGGGCGGTTTCATCACTGCGGAAATCCTTATCCCTATCCTGTGCCTCGTTCATGGCTGATGCCCGTCGAATACTGTGCCTCTTTGCCATTCCCTTTGAGAAATGGTCCGGTGGTC
>DATAGL010000944.1:0-17980 GCA_036263755.1 Chitinophagaceae bacterium
GAATTCCTCGGCCAGGAATACATCAATGGGAGCCTGCACCGGATGGGATACGGCTCTGCGCAGATCCTTCACCGGCTCAGCCTTCCGCTGACCGAGGAAGAGAACCGCCATACCAACCCGGTGCGGTTCCTCGATACGGCAGGAAACCTCCTGTACCGGAAGGAGGGGGAGCGGAGCACATTCCGTTATGCCGTCCGCAACGACCGGATGGGGAAGGGCTATTTTACCGGTAAGGGTGTGCTGGTGAACGAACCTTTTGATTTTTCCGCCAAGAACCGGTTATCCCTGTCCGACCTGCACGGGATGATCCGGGCACTGCTGTTTCCGGAATCGGTGCCGGAGCAAAACCGCTTCCGCCTCCGGGAGGACGATTACCGGTTTCTCCGGAAGTATATGTCCCTGTCGCCCCAGTCCTCCGACGACCCGAAGTACGACACGGCCTACGGCGATGCGTACGCGAAATTCCTGCTGTACGGGGCACGCGGGCCCGTGGACACTTCCATCCGCATCTTTAACAAGATCGGGAATGCCTATGGATTCCTGACCGACGCAGCCTACATCACGGACTGTTCCTCCGGAGTCGAATTCCTGCTCAGCGCCACCATCCATGTAAATCCGGACGGTATCTACAACGATAACCGCTATGCCTACGATTCCGTAGGCTATCCCTTTCTGAAAAGGCTGGGAGAAGTGATCCTGGACTATGAACGGAACCGGCCCCGAAAAAATCCACCCCGGCTGCCGGGAATTAATTGTCTATATAACCGGTAGAAAGTACTTTTGCGCCGCTCTTTAACTTACCCCTCATGCAATTATCATCCAGACTTACGCGGTTCAGCGAACCGGAGACTTTAAAGATGGCACGGCTCGGACGTGAGCTGCGTGCCCAGGGAATTGATGTCGTAGACCTCAGCTTGGGCGAGCCCGACTTCGATACACCGGACCACATCAAGGAAGCCGCCAAGCAGGCTGTTGATGACAACTGGAGCCATTATACACCCGTATCCGGCTACCTGGAACTGCGCGAAGCCATCTGCGAAAAGCTGAAGCGCGATAACAACCTGGAGTACACCCCCGAGAACATCGTGGTGTCCACCGGTGCGAAGCAAAGCCTGGCCAACGTGGTCCTCAGCATCGTGGACGAAGGCGATGAGGTGATTATTCCCACGCCCTACTGGGTTACCTATGCCGCCCTGGTACAGCTGGGCCGCGGCGTGGTGAAGGAAATCCGTTCCACCATTGCCAACCGGTACAAGATCACGCCGGAAGAGCTGGAAGCGGCCATTACCCCAAAGACCAAACTCTTCATGTTCTCCTCGCCCTGCAACCCCAGCGGCTCGGTCTACAACCGGGAAGAGCTGGCCGCCCTGGCCGAGGTGTTCAAAAAGCACCCGCAGATCTTCATCATTTCCGATGAGATCTATGAATACATCAACTATTGCAAGTGCACCGAAAGCATTGCCCAGTTTTCCGAACTGAAGGACCGCGTGATCGTGGTGAACGGCCTGAGTAAAGGCTATGCCATGACCGGATGGCGCCTCGGTTATATTGCCGCCCATAAGGACATTGCCAAGGCCTGCGAAAAGCTGCAGGGGCAGTTCACTTCCGGTACTAACTCCATTGCCCAGCGGGCCGCCATCGTGGCTCTGCGCGCACCGCTCGATGCCACTTATTCCATGGTGGATGAGTTTACCCGCCGCCGGGAGCGCATGATGGAACTGCTGCGCGCCATTCCCGGACTGGAAGTAGTGGAGCCGGACGGAGCGTTTTACGCCTTTCCCTGCGTGAATCATTATTTCGGAAAAAGCACGGGCGATACGGTGATCAACAATGCCGATGACCTCTGCATGTACCTGCTGAACACTGCGCACGTGAGCACCGTAACCGGAACTGCTTTCGGTGACCCTCAGTGTATCCGTCTATCCTTTGCCAACAGCATGGAAAAGATCGAGCTGGGCCTGCAGCGCATCAAGGATGCCCTGGCCCGTTTATCCTGAAGCCCGTTGGAGCAGCGCTTCGTGGAGGCGCAGCACCTGTGGGATAACGGGTTCCTGCTCGTTGTTCTCCACCACATAATCACAAAGCCGCATCTTGATGTCGTCATCGATCTGACGCCGGATGCGGTTTTGTATTTCTTCCCGGCTCAGCCCGTCGCGTTCCATCACGCGCCGGATGCGCAGGTGTACCGGCGTGCGTACCCCGATCACCAGGTCCAGGCCGGCGGCGGATCCGCTTTCAAACAGGAGTGCGGCTTCCTTGATGCAATAAGGGGTTTGCTGCCGTGCCATCCATTCTTCGGCATCCCGGATCGTTAAAGGATGCACCTGGCCGTTCAGCCATTCCAGCTCCGATGGATTTTGAAAAACCAGGGCCGCCAGCCGGCCGCGGTCCAGTTGGTCTTCGGTATAAATATCTTCCCCGAACCGGTCCTTCAGGGCCTGCTTCAGGCCGGCATGCGTATGGTACAGCCGCTTGGAGGCCGCATCGGCATAATACACGGGAATGCCCAGCAGTTCAAAGATTCTGGCTACCGTGGTTTTCCCGGAACCGATACCGCCGGTCAGGCCGATTTTAAGCATGCCTAAAGATAGGCTTCGATCCATTTTCTCCGCCGGGTACGGGCAGGAAAAAGCCCGGTCCTTCAGGACCGGGCTTTTTTAAAAAAGGGAAAACTTATTTTTTGTCGGTTGTTACCGCTGCCGTAGTGCCTTTGTTCAGCTGGGTGGTCCACTCCATGGAAATGGCGCTGCGCTCAATGGTGAGGTAAGATCCGGGATTGACTTCCAGCTGGATCGTTCCGTCTTCGTTCACCTTATTGATGCGGCCATGGATACCGGCAATTGTCACCACCTTGTCGCCGCGGCCCATGTTTTCGATAAAAGTTTTTTGCTGCTTGGCCTTTTTGGCTTGCGGACGGATAAAGAACAGCCAGAACACCAGGATCATCATACCAATGAAAAGAAAGTTGAGGCCCTGCATGCCGCCCGTTTGAAGTAAATACATGTACTGAAAATTAGAGTGAATAATTATTGCTTGTCTACGTTTACGCGAAAGGTCAGCTGGTGGGCGCCGCCTCCCTTGGTCGTGGCCTGCACATACACTTCCTTGCGCTGCTCGCCCTGCCGTCCGTGGGAATCAAATTTGGCCTTGATGGTTCCTTCACCGCCCGGCTGTATGGGTTCCCGCGGGGTTTCCGCTACCGTGCAGCCGCAGGAGGCCGTTGCCGACAACACTACCAGGGGTGTGTTACCGGTATTCCGGAATTTCCAGCTCACTTCCGGTACCTGGCCTTCCTTGATGGTGCCGAGGTCCTGGTGCATCGAATCCACCCACTGCAGGGTGGTATAGCGGGAGGTATCGTTCATGGCCTGTGCGCGGGTGGAAGAATCCATGGTTTCCGCACCGCCGTTCCGGGCGTCGGTGCCCGTGCAGGCCGCCAGCAGGCAGGCCGCTGTTATTACCGTGAGTACTCGTTTCATGATTGGCTGTTGTGCCGCAAAAATAAGCCAATTCCGGCTTCAGGCCTTGCGGAAATCCGTTTTGTGCAGTTTCTTCTGCTCCAGTAATTCTTTGTGGATATTATCGAGAATACCGTTGACAAACTGGCCGCTTTGCTGGGTGCTGTACTCCTTGGCCAGGTCAATGTATTCATTGATGGTGACCTTGGGAGGTATGGTTTCAAAATACAGGAACTCGGCCACGCCCATCTTCATCAGGATCATATCCAGCAGGGCGATCCGCTCCGCATCCCAGTTCTTCAGGCGGGGCACGATGAAGGATTCCAGGTGCTCTGATTTTTCCAGGGTGGTGGTGAGCAGCGTTTTGGCAAATTCCCATTTGTCGGCGGCCACGATCTCGCGGAAGTCCAGGGTGCCCGGCTTTTGAATAAAGGCACGGGCGAGCTGCACGACCATTTCCGAGTCATCATCCCAATTGATGAAGATCTCTTCCAGGTGCCCGGTAAAATCCTCGCTGGGCAGCAGCAGCTGCTCGAACAGGAATACCATAATGTCCTGTTCTTCTTTGGGCGTACGCTCGGTAGCCGCTATATATTGCTGGTATTCTGGTGTGGCGGCAAGCTGTATGTACAGGCGGCGGACGAGGTCCTTATCCAACCGCAGCTGGGGCTTTTCCCGCTCCCGGGCCGCTGCGAACGAAGGATCCTCTTTTATTTTCCAGAGTACGGTATTGCCGGCGATCTTCGTGTTGACGTTCAGGTCGGCCGCCGAAGGAAGGTGCTTGGAAGAACGTACATACGCATCGGTCTCGGCGTACGCTGCCACTTCGGTATAAAAATGAAGGAGGTAAATGAGCAGCTCGCGCGACTGATCAAAATGCTTCTGCAATAGTTTCACCGGCTCCCCGGGCCGGGGGCCCTGCTCCAGGCTCGCAATCGTATACAAGGTCTGCATCACTTTCACCCGGATATTTCTTCTGCTGATCATAAGCTAAGAACTGTTTAAGCGCGCGAAGATACGAAATACAGGGACAACGCCCGAGCGAATCGGGCCTTTTCAGGCTCCGCCCGTTAATCCTTTGTCGGTTTTCTTTTCCCCGTGGAATTTCCCGGGAATGAATTCCCTTGTGCTCAGGTCGAACACATCGGTATTCACCATCAGGTGCACGTGGAGGTTGGCCAGGGAGAGCGGCATCCCCTCGGAGATCTGCGCCACGTTGTTGTGCCGCACATGCTTTCCGTCGATCAGCACCACGGAGGAAGAACCGATAGCTTTCAGCCGGGTGCCTTTTTCCACGATCACCCCGGTGTCCTCGTCGAGCCCGATGCCAATAGACCCCGGCTGGGCGGCAATGGCTTGCAAGAGGCGGCCGAACCGGCCGCGGGCATCGAAATGCGTATCGATAATCACGCTGGGCAGGAGGCCGAAGCCAATGCTCAGCTCGACGTCGCCCTTGTCAAACGACTTCGTTCGGCCGCCGCCGCAGATCATCGTATTGCTCATGGCGGCCGCGCCGGCCGAGGTGCCGGCAATGACAAAGTATTCGCTTTCGTACCGTTCCTTGATGATCTGGGAAAACTCGGTGCCGCCCAGCACCGAGCACAGCCGGATCTGGTCGCCGCCGCTGAACAGGACGCAGTTGCATTGCTCCAGGCGTTCCAGCACCTTTTTCTGGTCGGCTTCCTCGCGCTCGCGCAGCTTCAGGTGCCCGACATTGACACAGCCTAATTTCTTAAACGCTTTCTTGTAGGTCATGGCCACCTCGTTCGGAATGGAGGAGGCGGTGGTGATGATCTCGATCCGGGCTTCCTCCCGCTTATTGGCGGCATCGGCGATCTGGCGGAGAATGCCCTCCTCGTAAAAATTGATATGGCGTTCCTTCTCGTCCTGCGCTCCCTTGTCTTCGGCTCCTCCTATGGCAATCAGAATTCCTTTTGGATGGTTCATAGTACCGCTAAATCCATAAAAAACAGGCCATGTTTAATTATTGATAATGTGGAGCCCGGATTCTTGGTACACTTTTTTAATTATATGTAACCTGTCACCAAATCAATTTTCATGAAGGTCTTAAAAATGAAAGTGTTGCGGGGACCGAATTACTGGTCCGTCAAAACACACCGATTGCTGGAAATGCTATTGGACCTCGAAGAACTGGAATTCTGCCCGACCAATACGATACCCGGCTTTGGCGAGCGCCTGAAAAAGCTGATCCCCTCCCTGTACGAGCACCAGTGCAGCGAAGGGGTGCCCGGCGGATTCTTTCAAAGGGTGGATGACGGCACCTGGATGGGGCACGTGATCGAGCATATTGCCCTTGAGATCCAGACGCTGGCCGGCATGGACGTAGGATTCGGACGTACCCGCTCCGCCGGGCCAGAAGGTCAGTATTACGTGGTCATTTCCTACGTGGAGGAAGAAGCCGGAAAATACGCTGCCCTGGCGGCGGTCCGTATTGCGGAAGCCCTGATCCGGGGCGAGGTGTATCACTTGGAAAACGACCTGGCTGAACTGCGGCGCCTTTACCACAGTGAAATGCTGGGCCCGAGTACCGGTTCCATCGTGCAGGAAGCCCTGCGCCGCAACATCCCCGTCATCCGGATGGATGAATTGGGCCTGGTACAGTTGGGATACGGTGCCCGGCTGCAGCGGATCAATGCCACACTTACCGGCCGTACCCCGTCCATTGCTGTGGATATTGCCGGCAATAAGGATGACACGAAAAAGTTATTAACAGAAGCCTTCGTGCCGGTTCCGTTCGGCAAAATCATTACTTCTGTGGATAGCCTGCGGACCGTTATCGAAGAGGTGGGTTTCCCCCTGGTGATCAAGCCGCTGGACGGCAATCAGGGAAAAGGCGCCACAACCAATATCCAGAACTGGGACGATGCGGTAAAGGCCCTGCAGTATGCCAAGAATTATTCGGAAAAAATTATCGTTGAAAAATTCATTTCCGGCCAGGATTTCCGTGCCCTGGTGATCAACCATAAGTTCGTGGCGGCCGCCCGGCGCACGCCGGCAGCCGTAACCGGCGACGGGGTGCATACCATCGGGCAGCTCATTGAACAGGTGAACGCCGACCCGGCCCGGGGCCATCACCATGAATGCGTGTTGACCACCATAAAGGTGGACGCCACCACCAACGACCTGCTCCAGAAAGCGGGCTGTACGCTGGACACGGTGCTGCCGGCCGGCAAGGAACTGTGGCTCAAAACCACCGCCAACCTGAGTACGGGGGGAACGGCCACCGATGTCACCGATGAGGTGCACCCGGCCAATGTCCGGCTTTTCGAGCGGATCTCCCGGGTCATCGGGCTGGATATCTGCGGCATTGATATTATGGCAAAGGACCTGCGCACGCCGGTCACCGAAAGCGGGGGAGCGGTCATCGAGGTCAATGCGGCGCCCGGCTTCCGCATGCACCTGGAGCCTACCGAAGGCAAGCCCCGCAATGTGGCCAGGCCGGTCGTGGACATGCTGTTTCCCGAAGGCAACGGCCGCATTCCCCTGGTAGCGGTCACGGGTACCAACGGCAAAACCACAACGACCCGGCTGATTGCCCATATTGCCCGCCATTTCGGTTATATGACCGGCTTTACGACAACGGACGGGATCTACCTCGACGGAGAACAAGTTGTATCGGGCGATTGTTCCGGTCCGGCCTCTGCTCAGTTCGTGTTGAAGGACCCGGCCATTGAATTCGCCGTGCTCGAATCCGCCCGCGGCGGCCTCCTGCGCTCCGGCCTGGGCTTCGACCAGTGCGATTGCGCCGTGGTGACGAACGTGGCGGCGGACCACCTGGGACTGGATGGCATCCACACCATGGACCAACTGACCAAAGTAAAAGCCGTGGTGCCGGAAACCGTCAAGCCCGACGGGTATGCCATCCTGAATGCCGATGACGACCTTGTGTATGGCATGCAGCAACGGCTTTCCTGCCAGATCGCCCTGTTCTCGCTATACCATGAAAACATCCGCATCCAGCGGCATTGCGAAGCCGGGGGCCTGGCGGCCTACGCCGAAGACGGCTACCTCATCATCCGCAAAGGAAACCAGCTCGTGCCGGTGGCCGAGATCCGCGAAGTGCCCATCACCTTTGAAGGACGCGCGGAATTCAATATTTCCAACGTACTGGCCGCTATCCTGGCAGCCTATACATCCAATATATCCGTCGGCTTTATCCGCCAGGCACTGAAAACCTTTGTGCCATCGGCCAAAACCACTCCGGGCAGGCTGAATATTTTCCAGTTCGGCGATACGAAAGTGATCCTCGACTATGCACACAACCCGCATGGCGTACGGGCCCTGGGCAAGTTTGTGAATACCTTCCACGCCTCAAGGAAGGTAGGCATCGTTACCGGCGTAGGCGACCGGCGCAGCGAGGATATCATTGCCATGGGAGAGGAGGCCGCCCGCTTCCTGGATGAAGTGATCATCCGGCTGGACGAAGATCTCAGGGGCCGGCAGGCTGAAGATATCCGGCAGCTCCTCCAGGAAGGGGTTCGCCGGGTGGATGCACAGAAACCGGTTTCGTTCATATCCAATGAATGTGCCGCCGCCGAATACGCGATCAACCATGCCGTACCCGGTTCGGTGGTGGTGATCCTGGTGGAGAACGTCAAACGTGTTCAGGAACTGATTCATTCCTGCCTGGAAAAGAGTGCGCTTCAGAATATGCGGACTGCGGTTTAGTCCGGATAATAACAGTAAAGGAAAGGTACATGACACGAAAGCGTTTGTGGATCATCGCCGCCCTTGCGGTAACGGCGGTAAGTTGTTCGGAAAGCGGGAACACCCGCGAAGGAACGGCCGCCGATACCACCACCCTTACCGGGGCAGGGAACAATTACCAGCTCGATGCCGATACGGCAACTGCCGTGGACGGTGACGGGATGCCGGGCGCCGAAAGGGTGCCGCCCGGTACCGATTCCCAGTCGCCGGCCCGCAGGGACGCAGCGGAGCCCACCGACCGGAAACCGGATACGGTGCCCTGAACCGGGCATCCAGCAGATAAGAATAAAGCGGCGCTCCGGCGCCGCTTTTTTTATATTTCTCGGGGAGAAAGGGTCCGGATGGTTCGGACCAGTTCGGCAAAGGAAAACGGCTTGTGTACAACCGCGTCTGAAGGACAGTTCAGGGCAGGCTCTCCCGGTTCCTTAAAGCCGGTCATCAGGATGATCCGGATGTGCGCCGTATCGGGGTCCCGCTTCAGTTCGCGGCAGAATGCAATGCCCTCCGCACCGTAAAATTCCATATCCAGCAGTACAATCTGCGGATGAAAATAATGGCAGATGCCTACAGCGCTTTCGCGTCCTGCAGCCAGCATCACCTCGAAGCCGGCGTTCTTCAGTACCCGGGTGGCGATCCGGTTGAAGTCGGCATTGTCATCTACGATCAGCACCTTCATATCGCGGAAGGGCGGCACAAAAACAAAACCAAAAGCGCATTACTCCCCGTTGTTTTTCAGCAGGGAGGCCAGTGCCGTCACGCAAAGGGCCATTACCGTGATCAGCAGGAAGGAGATCCGGAGGCTGAACCAGCTGGCCACCCAGCCGATGATGGGCGGGCCGGCCAGGAACCCGATGAAGCCGACACTGGAAACCGCTGCCAGGGCCAGGCCCGGCGCCAGGGTTTTTGACTGGCCGGCCGCCCCGTAGATCAGCGGTACGATGGAGGAAACCCCGAATCCCACGAGCATAAAGCCCAGCAGGGCCGGGAGGATATAGGGAAAGACTACTGACAGCAGTAAGCCAAAGGCCACGAGCAGCCCGCTGCCCTGCAGGAGCCGTTGCCGCCCGAACCGGTCCGTGAACCGGTCGGCAAAGAACCGTCCCAGGGCCATGGTACACATAAACGCGGTGAAGCCGGCACCGATCCATTCCGGGGCGGCCCGGATCACGTTCTTGAAATAGACCCCGCTCCAGTCGAACATCGTGCCTTCACACATCATGGCGCAAAAAGCAATGAAACCCAGGCGGAGCAGCGGCTTATCGGGCAGGGGGAAAACCGGCTGTTTGCCGCTGACCGGCGGGTCGGCACGCAGGAGGTACCGGGAAGCAATGCCCACCGACAACGCCATAACCACCAGCATGACGGTGTAATGCAGCGACATCGGAACGCTGTTGCGGATCATGGCCTGCCCGATGGCCGCCGCCACGAAGCCCGCCAGGCTCCACATGCCGTGGAAGGTCGCCATGACCGACCGGCCGTAGATCGCTTCCACACCAACTGCTTGCGTATTGATGGATATGTTGGCCAGGTTGGACACGAAGCCGTAGGCTAAGAGACTGGCCATCAATTGTCCTTCCGTAACCGAGAAGCCAATAGCCAGCAGGGCGCACCCGTTGAGCAGCAGGGCGGTCAGGGCCACCCGGTAGGATTGAAACCGGTGGATGAGCCAGCCGGCGATCGGCAGGCAGAGCAGCGACCCGATGGGCAGCAGGAACAGCAGGCTGCCGAGCTCGGCCTCCGTCAGGTGCATTTTATCCAGCACGGTCGGAATGCGGGAGGTCCAGCTGGCAAAAGAAACGCCCTGGATAAAGAACAGGGCCGCCACCGCGATGCGGTATACGCGCCGGGACAGGGGAGGGGCAAACGGCAGTTGGGACATGGGCGCGAAGATATTGCGGAATGAGGTCGGAGAGGAGGAGGTTGCGTGTTTGACGTTAAAGGTTTAAAGTTTAAAGTTGAAGGTTTATGGTGGTTTACGGGTTTACGGGTTTACAAGTTGGGAGGATGCTGCTTGCAGATTCGTGGTTGGCAGGTTTGCTGTTGGTGCGTTGTCTACTGCGGGGCACATTAGGGTGGACCGGTAGTAATTCGTGGAAGCTGGTGCAAGTGGGCGGCAGTGGGAGATGAGTAGCCTTTGGTTTGGGTTTTCTTTGCTGTTTGTTCGATCCTTGTTCGCCTGTTGTTCTGGGTTTATTCGGGTTGGCTTCGGGATTTGTCCGGGTCTTGCTCGGGTTTGGTTCGGGTATACTCCGCATATACTCCGTATATACTCCGTCCAAAACGAAAACGAACGGAATATATACGGAGTATATACGGAGTTGAACCGACTGTGTCCCGGGTCAAACCCTAATCAGGTGCGAAGCCGACCCGAAGAAAAGGGGAGCAGGGAGCGAAGGATTACCGAATGAAAAATGCTCATTGCGCTATCCCTTTATTACATGTCCACCGGGAAAAGGTCCATTAAAGAAACCTGGAACTTTCCAAAACAAACTACAATCAACACCAATAGATCATTTGTTTACAATACGGCAACCAACCGAATTGGCCTAAAACCCGCACCGATGAATCCTGCGGACGTTACCCTGGAATACAGATATCAAAAATTCAGCAACCCCCTTGCCCGCAAACCTGTAAACCGCGAACCTGCAAACACGTAAACTGCAAACGCCCAAACCCGCGAACTCCCAACTTGTAAACCCGTAAACTTGTAAACCCTCTTAAACTTTAAACCCTTCAACCTAAAACCTTAAACCTTAAACGAAAAAATTCACAACCTCCTGATCTCCACCAGCTCAATCCGCTCCTGTCCGCCTTCGCTGGCCGGTGCGCGCTGCCCGGTCCGTTTGTAGGCTACGGCTACGGGTAACTGGGGGGCCTGGAAATCGGGGGGCAGGTGTACCGGATCGTAAAACTGGCCGTCGGGGGAGGCAATGGACCAGACGAGTCCATCGCAGGATGGGCCGCAGGAATAGCGTACCGGGACCACCCGGGCTTTTTCGCGGACAAGGATAATGTATACCGGTTCTTTGGAACAGGAGGTCAGTAAGGAAGTGGCCAGCAGAACGGCCGTAATACGAGGTGATGTTTTCATGGATCCGGACTGCCAAAAGTAAAGGCCGCCCGGCATTTCTGCAAGCGGAGGTGAAAAGTTGGCATCCGGAGGGAAGCGAACAGGGCCCTATTTATTCAAAAACCGGTCGCCGGAAGGCGTAACCTGAAATTTTTTCCGGTTCCGACGCGATGGCATGATAATCGCCTACCTTTGGCCGCCTGCCTGTTCTGGCAGATAAACTCAAACCAAAAATTCATAGACGTATGGCTAACAAAGTAAATGTTACCCCTCTGCACGACAGAGTCATTGTGAAGCCGGCTGCTGCGGAAGAAAAAACGGCCGGTGGCATCATTATCCCGGACACAGCCAAGGAAAAGCCCCAGCGCGGCATCGTCATCGCCGCCGGTCCCGGTAAAAAGGATGAGCCTGTAACCGTGAAGGAAGGCGATACGGTATTATATGGAAAATACGCCGGCACCGAGATCTCCATCGAAGGCGAAGATTTCCTGATCATGCGCGAGAGCGACATCCTGGCCATCGTTTAATACGGCCGGAACCGAGCGGTGCACGACCGCTCCCGATTCTTCGTGCACAACAATCCTTTTAACATACAAATCTGTATAACAATGGCAAAGCAATTGTTTTTTGAGACCGACGCCCGCAATAAGATGAAGAAGGGTGTCGATGTCCTGGCGAACGCTGTAAAAGTTACGCTGGGTCCCAAAGGACGCAACGTGGTAATTGAAAAGAAATTCGGCGCACCGGCGGTCACCAAGGATGGTGTAACGGTAGCCAAGGAAATCGAGCTGGAAGACGCAATCGAGAATATGGGTGCCCAGATGGTGAAGGAAGTAGCTTCCAAAACCGCTGACATCGCCGGCGACGGTACCACTACCGCCACCGTACTGGCCCAGGCCATCATCACCGAAGGCCTGAAGAACGTAGCTGCCGGTGCCAACCCGATGGACCTGAAGCGCGGTATCGACAAGGCCGTTCGCGCCGTGGTCGAAAACCTGAAATCCCAGTCCCAGACCGTGGGCAACGACAACCAGAAGATCGAGCAGGTAGCCACCATCTCCGCCAACAACGACAGCGAGATCGGCAAGCTCATCGCTGAAGCCATGAACAAAGTTTCCAAAGACGGTGTCATCACCATCGAAGAAGCCAAAGGCATCGAAACCACCGTTGACGTGGTGGAAGGTATGCAGTTCGACCGCGGTTACATCTCCCCCTACTTCGTGACCAACAGCGAAAAAATGCAGGCGGAGCTGGATAACCCCTACATCCTGATCTACGACAAGAAGATCTCTTCCATGAAGGATATCCTCCATATCCTGGAAAAAGTGGCCCAGCAGGGAGCCCCGCTGGTGATCATTTCCGAGGATCTGGAAGGCGAAGCACTGGCCACCCTGGTGGTAAACAAGCTCCGCGGTACCCTGCGTGTGGCTGCCGTGAAAGCCCCCGGCTTCGGCGACCGCCGCAAGGAAATGCTGCAGGACATCGCGATCCTGACCAAAGGCATCGTGATCTCCGAAGAACAGGGCTACAAGCTCGAGAATGCCGACCTGACTTACCTCGGTAAGGCTGAGCGCGTAGTAATCGACAAAGACAATACGACCGTTGTCGGCGGACGCGGCGAAAAAGACGCCATCCAAGGCCGGATCAACCAGATCCGCTCCCAGATCGAAAATACCACTTCCGATTACGACCGCGAGAAGCTCCAGGAGCGCCTGGCCAAGCTCAGCGGTGGTGTGGCCGTACTGCATGTAGGTGCCGCTACCGAAGTGGAAATGAAAGAGAAGAAGGACCGCGTGGACGATGCCCTGCACGCTACCCGCGCTGCCGTTGAAGAAGGCATTGTTCCGGGTGGTGGCGTAGCGTATGTACGCGCCATCGGAGCCCTGGGCAACATCGAAACCCTGAACAACGACGAAGCTACCGGTGTGCAGATCGTGCGCCGCTCGCTGGAAGAGCCCCTGCGCCAGATCGTGGAGAACTGCGGTATCGAAGGTTCCGTGGTAGTAAACAAAGTGCGGGAAGGCCAGGGCGACTATGGCTTCAACGCCCGTACCGAAGTATACGAAAACCTGATCGCTGCCGGTGTTATCGACCCCACGAAAGTGAGCCGCATCGCGCTGGAGAACGCCGCTTCCATCGCCGGTATGCTGCTGACCACCGAATGCGTGGTAGCCGACAAACCCGAGCCCAAGTCTTCCGCTGCTCCTGCTATGCCGGGCGGTGGTATGGGTATGGATTATTAATCCCTGTTTCTACCGGATATTTGAAAAGGCTCCCTTTACCGGGGGCCTTTTCTTTTTATGAGGCCACGAAGACACGAAGGCATAAAGAAGCACAAAGGAGGACCATAAAATAATTTCCAGTTCCGGCCAATATCAGCGTCATCAGCGCTCCATCAGCGCCATCAGTGATTCATCAGCGCCCTCAGTGATTTATATCGTAAATAAAAGCCCCGGCAACGGCCGGGGCTTTATAGCTTACACTCTTTCCAATAGAAACGGTATTATTCGGCGTTGCGGTTGCGGCGGCCGATCTCGGACATGTGCTCGCGGTTGCGGCTTACGGTTTCGCCGCCTTTACGGCCGGCTTCGCGGGCTTCCTCCTGGGTCCACTTATGGGCAACCCCGCGCTGGTGGGCAATGGTTCCTCCCTTGCGGGCGATCTCGCGCTGCTTCTGCGGATCCATTGAGGCAAAACCCCGGCGGGAGGTGTTGGATTTACGGCCGTTTTCGCCTGCATTCGGTGCGTTGTTCTCCATCATAACATATAAATTTTAAATTGTAAAAAGAAGAATTCTAATATATATGGGTAAAAACAGTGCCCGCCCAACAGAACGGGAAAACCCGGTTTTCTTTAGGCAATTGGGTAAGAAAGGCAGTAATTAGTTGTATATTCAGGACATAACCTCCGGCCTGATTACCCTTTTTTACCTAAAGCTGAGTTATACACAGCCTGTATATCGCCTTTGAAACAGGACAGCCTCAACTGTTTTGTGGAAAACGAAACCTTACTATGTTTTGATTTCCTGAACAGGTACAGGCAAAACGCAGTAGCTTACCGGTTGATTCGCCGCATCCATCATTGAACGCTTAATTGCAGTTCTTACCCTTTTGACCTTTCCGATTCCTACCCTGAAAATCACTGAAGGAGTTTGTTTTGAACGAAGTGAAGCAACAGGAAACGCCCTCTATTGATGAGCAATTGAACCGGAAGCTGTACCTGCTCCTGGACGACCGTTTATGGGTACTGTCCGGATACTGGGACTGGTCGATCCCTGCTGACGCCCTGTTCTGCAGCAACCGGATGATCAGCCTGCCGGACCCGGTGGCAATGCCGCAGGTTCGTTGCCTCCTGCATCCTGATGATGTGGAAGGCCTCCGGGCACAGTTCAGCCGGTTTACGGATGACGTACCGGCCGAAGCCTTTGGTTTCCGTGTCATCACCACATACGGAACGGTATGCCCGGTACGGGGGGAAGGGTTTTACCGGGTGGAACCGCTGCCGGACCCGGCCGAAATGTTCCGGGAAAAAACATTGGACCAATTCCGGCGGGAAAAGGAAACCGTCAACCGGCAGGAAGAAACGGGTTTCCGGGCAGGCATCTACCAGTACGCCGAGCGGATTTTCGTTTTTGGTATTTATTCCGTTAATGCCGTTCACCTGACTTCCTGGTATTCGGACAATTATTTCCGGATTTTCGGCCTGCCCCCCCAGAGCCTGAACCCGCATCCCAATACCTTTAACCGGTTTATCCATGCCGATGACCTGGAAACCGTTTCCGATGCCCTGGACAAAGCCTTCCAGTACAAATTGCCCCTGCACCTGGAGTTCCGGATCATCCGGGCCGACAAAAAGCTGCGCCATGTACGCTACACGGCCGACTGGACCTTCAATGCCCAGGGCGAACCCGTAATGACCGGCACGTTGGCAGACATTACCGAAAACCAATTGCTGGAATCGGAATATACCCAGCAGCAACAATCCGGAACGCTCCAGCGCAGCCTGCTGAACATGGTGGAATCCGAGTCATCCACCGGTACCTGGTACCTGAACCTCTTTACCCGGGAATCCCATTATTCCGACCAGGTGTACCGTATGTACGGGCTGCGGCCGCAGATGCTGCTGACCGGGATGACAAAATTCGCGGCCTTCATCTATCCCGAAGACCTGGCCCTGTATACCGAGCTGTATCAGCGCATCTGGAATGAACATGCCGCACCGGACCTCGTGTACCGGATCATCCGGCAGGATGGGAAAATCCGTTACCTGCGGCAGAAAGGGAAAGTGGAGATCAATGCAAACGAGGAACTCGTAGTAACCGGCACCATCCGCGACATCACCGGGCAGAAATACCTGGAAGAGAAAATCAGTGTGCTGAAGGAACAGCAGATCCTCCACCAGTTCCTGCACCGGGAAACCGACCTCGCGGCAGGTATGGGCCATTGGCTATGGGACCTGACCAGCGGCGAAGTACAGTGGAGCGACTCCCTGTACCGGCTGCTGGGCCTGAAGCCCCAGATCATGGAACTGAACATGAAGCGGCTGCGGGCTTATATACACCCCGAAGATTATAAGCTGTTCCAAAAGCAGGTTCAGCTGGTGGTGGAAGAACAGACCGAAAGCGAATTTTATTTCCGGGTATTGCATAAATCCGCTTCCCGGAGGCTTCGGGCCCTGTTCCGTATGCTGAGTCACGAGGACAAGGAATTTTTTGTCGGTATTGTCCAGGATGTAACGGAAGAACAAAAGATCCGGGAGCAGTTAACGGAAAGAGCGCAGTTTGCCGAACAGCTCAGCGATGCCATACCCGACCGGGTGTTCGTTACCTGTACCGAAAACACCATCCTGGCCTGGAACCGGAGCAGCGCGGAAGGATTTGCCCTGAAAAAGGAAGAGGTACTGGGCGAGAACATCTTCAGCGTATTGCCCCACCTGAAAACCCCTGAGATTGCCGATATCCTGCAAAAGGCCCTGTCGGGTAAAACGATGTACCTGCCGGTATTGAAGGATTCGGTCACCGGCCAGTTCTTCGAACTGCTGGCCTCTCCTGTTTACGATGCGGCAGGCTCCGTATCGGGGGTGCTGCATGTACTGCATAATATTTCACAGGAACACAGCCTGCGGGAACAGCTGACGAGTCGCGTAACATTCATTGAAAGCCTGCTGGAGCACAGCCTTGACCGGATCGTGGTGCTCGACCGCCATATGAATTACCTGTACTGGAACAAAAGGAGCGAGGCCTATTACGGGTTGTTCAAGGAAAACGTGCTGGGGAAGAACATCCTGGAAATTTTCCCGGCCTTCCGGAACGATCCATCCTACATTGAATTCAAGCGCGCCCTCAAAGGGGAGACGGTGCACCTGGCCTCCGACCGCTACCCGGACCAGCCTGATCATTTCACCGAGACCTACCTCATTCCCCTCAAAGACGACCTGCAGCAGGTAACCGGTATCCTCTGGATCGTGCATGACCTGAGCAAAGAATTCCAGCTGGAGCGCCAGAAGAAAAAAGCCGCCGGCCTTATTGAAGCGCTGAATGAAGGCTACCTGGAGCTGGATGCCGGGTTGCGGCTGGTGTACTGTAACCAGAAGGCGAAGGACCTGCTGCAGCTTCCGGAAGGGGATCCGGGAAAACAGCCCCTGCCCGACCTTTTCCCGCAGGAAAAAGGCAGCGCTTTTTTTGATGCCCTCCGGCGGGCACAGGAAGAGCAGGTAATCCTCCGCGCAGAATTCGAGGCACCGGGCCAGGGTGGCTGGATCTATTGCTCCATCGCTCCGCAGCATGACGGGCTCGTGGTTATGGTTATTGATATCCAGCAGCTCAAAAATGCCGAGCAGCAGCTGTCCATGCAGAACGAGATCTATTCCTATGCCGAGCAGATTGGCCGGATCGGAACCTGGGCCTTCAATATCAGTACGGGCGCCACCCTGTTTTCCGACCAGTTTTACCGGCTTATCGGGCTGTCTCCCGAGGATAAAAACAGGGAGCTGAAAACACTGCTGAACAGCGTCCACCCCAGTGACCGGGAAAAAGTAAAAGAAGCGGTGAGCAACTTGCTGGCCTACCGCGAAATGGAGCCGGTGGAGCTGCGCCTGGCCGGTCCGGAGGATTCGGTCCGGTACTTTGTCAACCGCAGTAAAATCATCCGGGCCCTGAACGGCGATGAGCTGTTCATCGGCACGTTGCAGGAGGTGACGGAAGACCGCCAGCTCCGCCGCCAGCTCGATGAACGCGTGCGGGAGTCCGAGGAACTGATCGATGCCAGCACGGACCGGATCATGGTACTGGACCATACGTTGCACTTCACGGGCTGGAACCGGAAATGCTCGGAGATCTACCGTTTCCAGAAAGAAGAGGTGATGGGCCGCTCGCTGTTCGAGGTCTTTCCCCAGATTCGCCAGCATGATGAAACGATGCAGGCCTTTGAAGAAGCGCGCAGCGGCCGGCAGGCGTTCCTCCCGGCCATGCGTGACCTGTACACAAACCTGTACAATGAACTGTTTCTAACCCCGCTGCGGGACGAGGCGGGTTCAGTCCGCGGCATCCTGGTAATCATTCACGATATTACCCGAAGGGTTATGGATGAAATGCAGCTCCGCGAGCTCAACCTGACCCTGGAAAACAAAAACATCGAGCTGGAAGAAAAGAATGCGGAGATCACCAATTTCTCATTTGTGGCCAGCCATGACCTGCGCGAACCCCTGCGCAAGATCCATACCTTCA
>DATAGL010000945.1:0-1505 GCA_036263755.1 Chitinophagaceae bacterium
TAGTATTTGTTGGAGAATACTACAATGAGAAGTTGATTGGAATAAAATACCTGATAATAGAAAAAGGCTGCAAATTTCTGCAGCCTTTTTCTATTATTTCCATAGTCCCGTAAAGCATCCACCAATACCACCAATACCACCAATACCACCAATACCACCAATACCACTACTACTACAAATACCCAAACTTTACTTATTCTTCTGCAATTGCTGCAGCAGCGCCCGCAGGTCTTTCGGGAGCGGGGCTTCCAGGGCGTGGTCTTCGCCGTTGAGGGTAAACCGCAGCCGCGCCGAATGCAGGGCAAGGCGGGAAAGGATGGGCCGCTCTTCATCTTCGGATTTGGACAGGTTGAATTTCTTCTTGATGGAAGAAAGCAGCACGGGCTTGCCGTCGCCGTACACGTCGTCGCAAACGATGGGATGGCCGAGGTGCTTCATGTGCACGCGGATCTGGTGGGTGCGGCCCGTGTGGATGCGGAATTCCATCCAGGAGAAAAACCGGAAGGATTCCAGTACCGTATAATCGGTAAGCGAAGGTTTACCTTTTCTAAGGACGGTCATAACACCTCTTTTCCCCGGATGCTCGCCGATGGGCACGTCGATGGAGCCCGCTTCTTCCGGGGGCTTGCCGAGGACAAAGCCGAAGTAGTACTTCTCTACGTCGCGCCCTTCAAACAGGACCGACAGCTGCTTGTGCGCCTCCGCATTCCGGGCGAATACGATCAGGCCGCTGGTGTCCTTGTCCAGCCGGTGCACGGTGAAGATCTCGCCGTAATGCGCGGCCAGCGCATTCTTCAGCGCCAGCCTTCCTTCCCGGTCCGGTATGGTCAGCAGGCCCGCCGGCTTGTTCAGGGCGACAAAATCATCGGTTTCTTTCAGGATGTGTTCTCTTATGTTCATGAGTGAATAGGTCAATGGGTGAATAGGTGAATCTGTAGGTGAATGGGTGGGTTAGTGAATGGGCAGATGGGCAGATTGACGATTGACGATTGACGATTGACGATTGACGATTGACGAAATAATTTGAGGCTCCTGAAGATACAATATATCCTTTGCGTCTTTGCGTTCCTTAGCGTCTTTGCGTGCAACAAAACCACGGATGTGCAGGATAAGTAACAGATTTGCGGATGCCTCCTGAATCTCCTTTTCTCCTTAGCTCTGCGCGAAACCACCAACCCCAAACTCACTTCTTTCCCTTCTTGAAAAACTTCAGGTCCCGCACTTCCCTTTCCGAGAGGTACCGCCATTTGCCGCGGTTCACGTTCTTTTTCGTGAGGCCGGCAAACATCACCCGGTCCAGGTTCTTCACGTCGTACCCGAAGTGCTCGAAGATGCGGCGCACGATGCGGTTGCGGCCGCTGTGCAGTTCCACGCCCACCTGCGTGCGGTCTTTCGTATCGGTGAACGCCAGCACGTCCACGCGCGCCGGGCCGTCTTCCAGCTGCACGCCTTCCAGGATGGCTTCAAAATGTTTTTTCTCCAGCGGCTTGTCGAGCGTCACTGCA
>DATAGL010000946.1:0-7309 GCA_036263755.1 Chitinophagaceae bacterium
AGCTTCCGTACGTGCCAAAGATTTTAACAAAGGCGTACAAACCTCCCCTGATCAGCTGATCCAGGGTAAGGCAGCCGGTGTTATGGTGATCAACAACAGCGGTCAGCCCGGTGGCGCCGTAACCGTGCGGATCCGGGGTACATCTTCGATCCGCTCCGGCAACCAGCCTCTTTATGTGGTGGATGGCGTTCCCCTGCCCGGCGGCTCCGCCCGTCCCGGTGGCGGTGGCAACGGTATCGGATCCACTCCCGGCGGCAACCCGCTGAACTTCATGAACCCGGCCGACATCGCTTCGATCGAAGTACTGAAGGATGCCTCCGCCACGGCGATCTACGGTTCCCGCGGTGCTAACGGCGTTATCCTGATCACGACCAAAAGAGGACAATCGGGCCAGCCGGTGGTGGATGCCTCCGTATCTGCCGGCTTCAGCAATGTGATGAAGCGGCTGGAAGTACTTAACGCGGCCGAATACCGGAAAGCCATTACCGACTACGGCCTCGCCGGCGGTAACTTCGGTGGCGACGTAGACGCTTTCGATGCCATTACCCGCACTTCCCTGACCCAGAATTACAGCACTGCCGTTTCAGGCGGTACCGAAAACGGCCGTTACCGGCTGTCGGCTTCCTACCTCGACCAGCAGGGCATCGTTAATGAATCCGGTCTGAAGAAGTACACGGCCAGCCTCAGCAGCAATTTCCGTTTCCTGGAAAGCCGCAAGCTGGGTCTCGACTTCAACGTGCAGGTGGGTCATACCAATGAAAATATTGCTCCGATCTCCAACGACGCCGGCTTTACCGGTTCGCTGATCGGCCAGGCGCTGCAGTGGAACCCCACGCACCCCCTGCGCAAGCCCAATGACTCCATCTGGATCGACAACCAGATCGGCAACACCACGGTAAACCCGCTGGCCATGCTGGCTGCGCACGAAGACCGCGCCAACACGACTACTATTCTGGCCAGCATCTCCCCTTCGTACAAGCTGACCAATAACCTGGAATACCGACTGCTGTACAGCCTGAATCGCAGCGTGGGCGTACGCCGTTTCCAGGTAGCCCGCTGGATCAACATTGAAGGCATCCGCAACCGCGGTGCTGCCGGCATCAACAACGAAGACGAAACTTCACAGCAGATCACCAACACCCTGAACTTCAACAAGGAGTTCAGCGGCGACTTTAACCTGAATGCTGTAGTGGGCCACGAATACCTCACGTTTGATGAAAGAGGTCATGGTATGGGCGCACAGGATTTCACTGATGTTGGTCTGGCTTATTACAACTTCCTCGGTTATTCCACCCAGAACAACCGCGGCATCTTTTCTTATGCCAGCCCGACTACAGAGCTGCAGTCTTTCTTCGGACGGGCCATTATGAATTTCAAGGACAAATACCTGCTGACCGGTACCCTGCGTGCCGACGGTTCCACCCGTTTTGGTGAGAACAACAAGTATGGTTATTTCCCTTCACTGGCCTTTGCCTGGAACCTTTCGAACGAAGGATTCCTCAGCGGAAGCAATGTCTTCAACAACCTGAAGTTCCGTGCAAGTTGGGGTAAGACCGGTAACCAGGAGTTTTCCTCCGGCGCTTCCCTGGACCGCTTTGTATTCGGTCAGCAGAGCGTCGGCCGGGCCAACTACGGTAACCCCGACCTGATCTGGGAAACCACCACTACAACGAACCTGGGTGTGGATTTCGGAATCCTTAACGACCGACTGTCCGGTACCCTGGATGTGTTCGAGCGCAAATCCAGCGATGTACTGTATGAGCAGACGATCATCCAGCCCGCTCCTTCCGGCCGTATCTGGATCAACCTGCCGGGCAACATCATCAACCGCGGTGTGGAACTTACCCTGTACGGCGGAGTGATGCGGACAAAAGACATCAACTGGAACATCGGCGTGAATGCCTCATTCCTGGAAAATACCGTAACCGGTCTGGGCAAAGCGGAGTACTATGAAACAGGTGCTCTCCACGGCCAGGGTATTTCCGGTGCGACTTCCCAGCGCATCGTGAACAATCAACCACTGAACTCCTTCTACCTGAGAAGATTCCAGGGTATTGATAAAACCACCGGGCAAAGCATCTACGAAGACGGCGGAAATACGCTGTACTACGTGGGCAGCCCCAATCCCAACATGCTGCTGGGCTTCAGCACCGATTTTTCCTACAAACGTTTCTCGGCTACTGTGAACATGAACGGTACTTTCGGGCATTATGTGTATAACAATACCGCCAATACGGTTCTGCCGATCGGTAACCTCGGTACCCGCAACATTGCCAAGTCGCTCCTGGAAACCGGTGTTCGCGAAAACGCTGCCAACCCGATCGCTCCGTCCACGCGCTACTTAGAAAAAGGCGATTATTTTAAAATGGCCAACGCAACACTCGCCTACTCTTTTGGCAACCTGGGCAAGAACTTCCGTAACGTAACGGTATCACTGACCGGACAGAACCTGTTCGTGATCACGAAATACTCTGGTTTCGATCCTGAAGTGAATACCGACAAGTCCGTTAACGGCATTCCTTCCCTGGGCATCGAATACACACCTTACCCTTCGGCACGGACCGTCCTTTTGGGTGTTAACTTCTCTTTATAACTGACTAAAAACTTTCTATGAAACGTTTTAAATATTATTTTTTCTTTCTAACCACCCTGGGCTTGGGAGCCTGTACCAAGCTGGATGAGCGCTTCCGGAGTGAGATCGAAAACGCATCTTCCGGTAATATTACCCCTGAACAGCTGTTACGTACAGCTTACAATGCCATGAACGGGCCTTACCAGGACCAGTCGCGCGTTTGGGCTGCCCAACAGCACACGACTGATGAAACCATCGGACCAACCAGAGGTCCGGACTGGGATGACAACGGTGTATGGCGCGTACTGCACGCCCATAACTGGAATGCCGACCACGGATTCCTCCGCGATACGTACCGCGAACTGCTGCAGATCCAGTTTGCCGCCTCCAACGTACTTCAGTTCAATCCTTCTGCCCAACAGGCCGCTGAAGCCCGCTTCATCCGTGCGTTCAGCATGTTCACGGTACTGGACGGCTGGAACCAGGTGCCCTACCGGGAGAACCTGAATGATTACAAGGTCCTGCCGGTGACCCTGAAGGGCACAGAGGCGCTGGATTTCATCATGGCAGAACTGAATGCAATCATTGCCACGCTTCCGGAAGGACCCGTGTACATTGCCAACAAGGATGCGGCCCGAACCCTGCTGATGAAATGCTACCTGAACCGCGCGGTATATGCCAACCGGCAGCAACCTGATTTTGCGGGCGCAGGGGCCGATATGCAGCAGGTGATCACTCTGGCCGACCAGATTATCGGCAGCAACAAGTACTCGCTGGAAGATAATTTCTTCGACAACTTCGCTCCCACCAACTCCACTATTTCCCAGGAGCTGATCTGGGGCCTGGAGAATACGCCGGGTGTACGCGGCGGCAACGTACGCTTCCACGCACATGCCCAGCTGCACTATAACCAGAACCCGAGCGGCTGGAACGGCTTTGCCACGCTCTCCGACCTGTACGACAAATTCGAGGCTACCGACAAGCGCAGAACTGCAGAATACCCCGGGGTAACGAATGTTTCCGGCCTTCGTGTAGGCCTGCTGCTGGGCCAGCAATTTGACAAGGACGGCAACCCGCTGAAGGACCGGAAAGGCAACAACCTGGCCTTCACCCGTGAAGTGCGGCTGGTTGAGAACGGCAACAACCTGGAAGTGACCGGTATCCGCGTGGTGAAATATCCGCCCGACTACCAGAACCCCGACCAGTGGAACAACGAGTTTGTAATCTTCCGTTATGCCGACGTGCTGCTGATGAAAGCCGAAGCCCTGCTGCGGACGAACAAAGCGCCCGAAGCCTTGGTGATCGTGAACGCTCTCCGCGCCAAGCGCGGGGCCACGCCTCTGCTGGCGGTTACCCTGGATAACCTGCTGGATGAAAGAGCCCGCGAACTGTACTGGGAAGGCTGGAGAAGGAACGACCTGATCCGCTTTGGAAAGTTCCTGCAGGCCTGGCAGGAAAAACCGGCTTCCGATCCGAAGTACCTGCTGTTCGCCATTCCCAACGAGCAACTCGCTGTGAACCCGAACCTCGAGCAGAACCCCGGTTATTAATTAACGTAACTTTCCAAATAAAAAGGTCATTTTTATAATGACCTTTTTTTATTGCCACTATGATTCGTTTCTCTTTAGTTTGGTCCTGCGTGCTGGGATGGCTGCTGTTTTCCTGCAACAAAAAAAAGGACGAGGATACCCTGTTTCACCTGATGGAAGGCACCGGCATTGCGTTTTCAAACACGATCACCAACACGGCCGACTTCAACATTTTCTCGTACCGGAATTTTTATAACGGCGGCGGCGTGGCCATCGGCGATCTCAACAACGATGGCCTTTCCGATGTGTTCTTTACAGCCAACATGGGCAGCAACAAGCTGTACCTGAACAAAGGCAACTGGCAGTTCGAGGATATTTCGGAAAAAGCCGGCCTGAAGAACTCGGGTAAATGGGGCACCGGGGTGGTGTTCGTGGACATCAATGCCGACGGTTGGCTGGACATTTACGTCTGTTATGCCGGTTTTCAGAAGGGTAAGGACCAGAAAAAGGAACTGTACATCAATAACAAGAACCTGACCTTTACCGAATCGGCTGCCGCCTACGGGCTGGATGATAACGGATATACCACGCATGCAGCCTTCCTGGATTACGACCGCGATGGCGACCTCGATTGCTACATTCTGAACAACAGCTTTATTCCCGTCAATACGCTGAACTATGCCAATAAGCGGGAGCTGCGGGCCGAGGACTGGCCGGTGGCTGATTTTCTGAAAGGAGGCGGCGACAAACTGCTGCGCAACGATGAGGGCCGGTTCCGGGATGTAAGCAAAGAGGCCGGTATTTTCGGCAGCCTCATCGGCTTCGGCCTGGGGGTATCCGTAGGAGATGTAAACGGCGATGCTTACCCGGATATTTATGTCAGCAATGATTTTTTCGAAAGGGATTATCTCTACCTGAACCAGCGCAACGGAACGTTCCGCGAGGAACTGGAACAATGGACCCAGCATATCTCCCATTCTTCCATGGGGGCCGATATCGGCGATATCAATAACGACGGCCACCCGGATATTTTCACAACCGATATGCTGCCCGATGATGATTACCGCCTGAAGACCACCACTTCCTTTGAAACGATCGAAGTGAACCGGCTGAAGGTCCGGTCGGGGTTTTTCCAGCAGTTCATGCAGAATACCCTGCAGGTGAACAACGGCAACGGCAAGTTCTTGGAAACTGCATATTACAGCGGTGTGGCGGCTTCCGACTGGAGCTGGGGCGGATTGATCTTTGATGCCGACGGGGATACCCGGTCGGACATATTCGTGTGCAACGGTATTTACCATGATGTCACCGACCAGGATTTCATCGATTTTTTCGCCAACGAGGTCGTGCAGCGTATGGCGCTTACCGGGCAAAAAAAGCAGGTGGATGATATCATTCAGAAGATGCCTTCCCGGCCCATTCCCAATAAGTTGTTCCATAACCAGGGAGCGCTTGCCTTCCGGGAAGCTTCGGCCCGGTTCGGGCTGGACCAACCCTCATTTTCCAACGGGGCTGCCTATGGCGACCTGGATAATGATGGCGACCTGGACCTGGTGGTCAATAATGTAAATGAAAAGGCTTTTGTTTACCGGAATGACAGCCGCCAGAAGACAGGGCACCATTTCATCGGGTTCCGGCTGACCGGCAACCGCGGGAATCCGTTTGCGGTTGGCAGCCTCATCCAGGTCTTTGCCGGTGGCCAGGTCATCAGCCGTGAGTTGATCCCTTCCCGGGGCTTTCAGTCTTCGGTGGATTACCAGCAGGTGATCGGCTTGGGTACCCTGACACAGGTGGATTCCCTGCGGATTACCTGGCCGGATGGAACCGTCAGCCGCTGGAATCAGCCGGCCATTGACCGCTTTCACCAGCTGCGGGCAGATGCGGCAGTGCCGCCCATACAACCCGTTCCGGATGAAGCCCCTGCCCTGCTGGAACGGCTGGATTCGAGTTTTGAACGGCACCTGGAAAATGACTTCAATGACTTCAACAATGAACGCGGCGTGCCGGTCATGCTTTCCGCCGAAGGGCCCAGGGCTGCTACCGGTGATGTGAACGGAGACGGGCTGACCGATGTGTACATCGGCGGGGCTGCTTTCCAGGGCGGACGGCTGTACCTGGGACAGGGTTCAGGGTTCCGGAAGCAGGAAGTGCCGGCCTTCCGGCAGTTTGCTTCTTTTGAAGATGTGGCCGTACTGTTCTTTGATTGCGATAAAGACGGTGACCTGGATCTTTTTGCGGGTTCGGGGGGAAACAGCCGGCCCGCTCAAAGCTATGAATATGGCAACCGCCTGTTCAAAAATGACGGAAAAGGCAATTTCACGATAGCCGATGCCTTACCGAGCCTGGGCATGAATACCGGGGCCGTAGCAGCGTATGACTGGGATGGCGACGGTGACCAGGACCTGTTTATCGGCAGCCGGAGCGTGCCCCAGCAATACGGGGTGCTTCCGCCCAGCGCCCTGCTGCAGAACGATGGCACGGGACGTTTCACCGATATAACCCGTTCGGCCGCCCCGATGCTGGCTACCGCCGGTATGATCACCGGGGCAACCTGGGTGGACCTGAACGGGGACCGGCAAAAAGAATTGGTACTGGTTGGAGAGTGGATGGCACCGCGGGTATTCAGCTTCCGGCAAGGCCGCTTTCTGGAAATTAAAACCGGACTGGAATCCCTGCACGGCTGGTGGCAGTCGCTGGCTGCCGATGACCTCGACGGTGACGGCGATGCGGACCTGGTACTGGGAAACACCGGCCGGAACTTTTACCTGCGGCCCCAGGCAGATAAGCCGGCCCGGCTCTGGGTACATGATTTCGATGGAAACGGTTCGCAGGAAAAGATCCTCACGCAACACATAAACGGAAAAGACAAGCCTGTCTTTCTTAAGAAAGAGCTGGTGGACCAGGTAGCTTCCCTGCGCAAGCAAAATTTAAAATACAGTGACTTCGGGAATAAATCCATACAGGATCTATTTCCCGGCGAGGTGCTGGATAAGGCACGTGTGCTGCAGTTCAATTATGGGGCTACCTGCATCGCCATCAATGACGGGAAAGGAAACTTCCGGGTGCAGGAACTACCCCTGCCGGTTCAGCTGTCCTCCGTGCATGCGATTCACATCCGCGATCTGAACGGAGACCGCCAGCCCGACCTGGTCATGGGAGGCAACCGGTTTGGATTCCTGCCGCAATTCAGCCGGCTGGATGCCAGCTT
>DATAGL010000947.1:0-3380 GCA_036263755.1 Chitinophagaceae bacterium
AGACCGCCCCAAGGGATTTTGAGGCCGATGACCTAATAGAATTAGCATGAGCAACCCGCTTAAATTATGCATTGTTACGGGCTCCCGCGCCGAATACGGCTTGTTTTACCCTTTGCTGGAAGGGATCAGCAGGGACCCGGAGCTGCAGCTGCAGCTGCTGGTCACGGGCATGCATCTTTCCCCCGAATTCGGGCTCACCTACCGGCAGATCGAAGAAGACGGCTTTGTCATCGATGAAAAGGTGGAGATGCTGCTTTCGGCCGATACCGGCACGGCCATCGCCAAGTCCACGGGGCTGGGCGTGATCGGCTATGCCGATGCGTTCCGCCGGCTGCAGCCCGACTGGGTGGTGGTGCTGGGCGACCGCTTCGAAACCTTTGCCGCCGCCACCGCCGCTTTCCTGAGCCGGCTGCCGCTGGCGCACCTGCACGGCGGCGAACTGACCGAAGGCGCGCTGGACGACGGACTGCGGCACTGCATCACCAAAATGGCCTACCTGCATTTCGCTTCCACGGAACGCTACCGGGAGCGGATCATACAAATGGGAGAGGAGCCAGAGCGCGTGTTTCACGTGGGCGCCATCGGCCTGGACAATATCCGGCGGCTGGAACCTCTTGGCCGGGAAGCCCTGTCGGAAAAGCTGGGGCTCGACCTGGAGCGCGAAACCCTGCTGGTGACTTTTCACCCGGCCACCCTGGAGGTGGACGCCGCACAGGAACAGATCGAAAACCTGGTGGAGGCCCTGCGGCAGTTCCCGGATCAGCAGGTAGTCTTCACCCTGTCCAATGCCGACGAGAACAGCCGTGTGATCAACCGGAGCATTCACCGGTTCGCGGAAGAAAACCCTGCACGGGTAAAGGCGTTCACCAGCCTCGGACAGCTGAACTACCTTTCGCTGCTGCGCTGTGTGACCGCGGTAGTGGGCAATTCCTCCAGCGGGATCATTGAAGTCCCCTCGTTCGGCATACCTACGGTCAACATCGGCAGCCGCCAGCAGGGGCGGCTGGCTGCAGACTCTGTGATACATACCGGGACTGACACGGAAAGCATCCGCCGGGGTCTGGAGCAGGCCCTGTCTCCCTCTTTCCGCGCGTACTGCCGCACAGTGGCCAACATCTACGGTGACGGCCATACGGCTCCTGCCATCCTGAAGGAGATGAAACGCACGGGGCGCCTGCACACCCTGAAAAAATCATTTTATACCAGTAGCTTATGAAAGATTGGAAAGCTTACGTCATTGATGAAAACGCATCCATCCGGAGTGCGCTGGAGCGCATCGACCGGCTGGCGGAATTGAAATCAGTTCTTTTTGTCGTTTGTGCCAAAGGTGTCCTGAAAGGCACGGTAACGGACGGGGACATACGAAGAGGGCTGATCCGCAATGCCAACCTCCACGACCCGGTGGCATCGGTGGCCAATCCCAATTTTCACAAGGTGGTGGAGGGCAATCTGCCGTTCGATTACATCCGCCTCTGCCGGGAAAAAGGCATCCTGCTGCTGCCGAACGTAAGCCGCGAAGGCGTGATGCTGGGACTGCTGGACCTGAACCAGTACAAATCGTCGCTGCCCCTGCATGCCGTTATCATGGCTGGCGGCAAAGGGGAACGCCTGATGCCGCTGACACGCGATACGCCGAAGCCCATGCTGCACGTGGGCGGCAAGCCCATCATCGAGCACAACATCGACCGGCTCATCCGCGTGGGCGTCCGCCATATGCACATCAGCATCAATTACCTCGGCCATGTGCTTTCCGATTACTTCGGGGACGGCAGCGAGAAGGGCATCCGCATCGAATACATCCAGGAGCCGGCTCCGCTGGGTACCCTCGGGTCCATCTCGCTGGTGGACCATTTTTCCACCGAGCATATCCTGGTGATGAACTCCGACCTGCTCACCAATATCGACTTTGAGGATTTTTACCAGGCCTTTCATGCGGGCGGCGCCGATATGGCGGTGGCCACCGTGCCGTACCATGTGGATCTTCCGTACGCGGTACTGGAAATTGAAGACAGCCAGGTGCTTTCGCTGAAGGAAAAGCCGCGGTATACCTACTTTGCCAATGCCGGCATTTACCTCCTGCGCCGGGAACTGCTCGAACTGGTTCCGAAGGGCGACTTCTTCAATGCCACGGATCTTATGGAGCTGGCCATCCGCCGGCAGCGGAAAGTGATCAATTATCCCATTTACGGGTACTGGCTCGACATCGGCAAGCCGGAGGATTTTGCCAAGGCCCAGGCGGATGTTAAATTATTGCACCTGTAATGAAGACCTTGTTTGTTATCCCCGCACGGGGCGGATCGGTGGGGCTTCCGGGCAAGAACATCAGGCCGCTGCGGGAGGTACCGCTGATCATTTATTCCCTGCGGTTTGCCCGCCTGTTCTCCGGCGACTCCGACATCTGTGTGACTACGGATGCGCCGGACATAGCCGGTGTACTGGAATGCTATGGTTACCGGGTACCGTTTCTCCGGCCGGCCGAACTGGCCACCGACGCCGCCGGCAGCCATGCCGTGATGCTGCATGCCCTCGACTGGTACGAGCAGGCAAGGGGAACCTACGACCGGCTCGTGCTGCTGCAGCCTACCTCTCCCTTCCGCCGGAGCCGTTTCCTGGAGGATATGTTCGGGCTGTACCACGACGGATTGGATATGGTGGTCTCGGTAAAGCAATCGAAGGCCAATCCGTATTTCAACCTCTTTGAAGAAGAGAACGGCCGGCTGCACCTTTCCAAAAAAAGCGGCGACATTCAATCGAGGCAGTCTGCACCGCCCGTTTACCAGTACAATGGCTCTTTATATGTGATCAACTGCGGGTCGCTGCGCCGCTATGCTTCGCTGGCCCTTTTTGAACAGGTCGTCAAGTACGAGATGCCCGAAGCATACAGCGTGGATATTGACAATGCGGCCGACTGGCACCTGGCCGAATATTTACTGGACCTGCAGCTGGTGGACCCCGAGGGCTAGGCCCTGCGGCATTTCAGCAACCCGCTCCCGCAACGCCAGCGGGAAGGGGACAGCAATCGCTCCAACTTATGAAACGAAGATTTTTACTGGTAGGGGATTATAACCGGAATGACTTCCTGGAGATTTCCCGGCAGCTGAAGGAAGTGGATTTTTATTTCATCGAGCATATCAATGCCGGCGCCATCACCAATAAGGAAGCCGGTAAATCCGGTACCATTCTTTTCTGGAAGGATTTCAAGAGCGCATTCGACCTGCTGGATCAGGTGCGGCCGGATAAAGTGCTGTTCTACTTTATTGAATCCTTCAACCATGTGGCCCTGAATGCTGCCTGCAAAATAAAAGGGGTACCGACCTATCACCTGGAGCATGGGTTGCGCTTTGCCCTTACCTCTTTCCTGGATGTGCCTGCCGGAAGCT
>DATAGL010000948.1:0-5380 GCA_036263755.1 Chitinophagaceae bacterium
AAGGCTCTGAAATAGTTAGGGCCGGGGTAGAAACCCTGGCCCGTTTTTAATCCGTACCCTATGAAAACTGGTTTAAAGGTATAAATATTTTTTTGAATTAATGCAAAGTTATTTGACGCTCTTTTCCATGAATTGTTAAAACCGCTTTATTGTCGCAGTCGCCTGTACCGAAGTCCAGACGGGCTTTCCAGGCCGTGTTGGACGGCAGTCCCTCGCGTTGGGTGACCACCACGCCCTTCGAAATCCACCGGCAGGTAAACCGCTTCCACAACGGCTCCTCAATGGCACCGCTCCAGTTCACCAGGAGGTCTCCGCGCTGCACTGATCCGGAGGAGTTTCCGGTTACCTGGAGTACGTCATCGGCCGGGTGCCCGGTGGCTTCGCCCTGTACCTGCGTGATAACGCGCCGGCTGTTCCACTGGTGGTAGTTGCCGCCGGGCCGGGCCAGGCGTCCGCCTTCCACTTCCACGGTGAACTGGCGCTGGCTGGTAGTGGTATTGGTGATGCGGTGGGTACCCTGTACCGAAATGCTGTCGATGCTATACCCTTCAAAAGTGGTGGTGGCACTCTTGCCGGGCTCCAGCAGCCGCCCGGTATAAACGGTGCTGACCTTGCCTTTGCGGTAGTGACCATCGGGTCCGAGGCAGCCGGTACCGAAGTCAAGCGTAATGCGAACAGGGAACAGGGCGGGGGCGACAAGCCGGGTCACCGTAAGGGTCAGGCAGGGACTGATCGAATCAATCTTACCGGACTCCAGGGTGGCGGAACCGGAGGTACGGGCAAAAATCCCGGTACCCGAAAGACCCACTTCACTGTTCACGCCCACTACATTGTCAAATACATCGTTGAATACGGTTTCCGATTCGGTTTGGGCTTCGGCCGAAGCCAGGGCCACATTTTCCTCTTCCTGTTCGTTCAGGCCGGAGGAAGCTTCTTTGGAGCAGGAGGAGAGCAGCAGTGCGGCCCCGGCCAGGGGGAGGCACAGGGCACGCAGAAAGGAGGGAACGATTTTCATAACGGGTGGTTTTGTAGGATCCTAAGATGAGCCCGCTAACAAAAGGTTTAAAGGGGATCGGCTTTTTTTTGCAGCTTTGCCGCCAACCTGCTACTCATGTTCCTCATCGATACGCACCACCATATTTACCTTCCCCAGTTCGACAACGACCGCGCGGCGGCAATGGAGCGGGCCGCTGCGGCCGGAGTGTACCTTCACCTGCTGCCGGCCGTAGACAGCGAAACGCATGCGGCCATGCTCGAGGTAGAGGCGCGCTACTCCTCTTGCCGGGCAATGATGGGCCTGCATCCCTGCTCGGTAACGGGCAGCTTTGAGGAGGAACTGGACATTGTGAAAGCATATTTTGACCAGCGGTCTTTTATTGCCGTAGGGGAGATCGGGCTGGATTTTCACTGGGACACCACGTACACGAAAGAACAGTACGAGGCTTTTCACCGGCAGATCGGCCTCGCTTTGGAAAAGAATCTGCCGATTGTCATTCACAGCCGGAAGGCCACCGACGAATGTATTGCCGTAGTGCGGCAGTACCCGGGCCTGCGAGGGGTCTTTCATTGTTTCTCGGGCACGCCGGAGCAGGCGGAAGCCGTCCTGGAAACCGGTTTTTACCTGGGGATCGGGGGCGTGGTCACCTTTAAGAACGGCGGGCTGGACGCCGTCATCGAACGCACCGGGCTGGGAAAGGTGGTCCTGGAGACCGACGCGCCCTACCTGGCGCCCGTACCCTACCGGGGAAAGCGGAACGAGCCTTCCTACTTGGCCTTTGTCCGGGACCGCCTCGCCGCACTGACCGCACTGCCTCCGGAAGAAGTAGCCCGGATCACGACAGAAAATGCCAAGCATCTGTTCGATCTAAGTGAATAAACCTTATTTTTGCCGCCCACAAACGGAGAGGTGTCCGAGTGGTTGAAGGAGCACGCCTGGAAAGTGTGTATACCTCTAAAGGGTATCGCGGGTTCGAATCCCGCCCTCTCCGCACCAGCCCGCCCGGCTTTAGCCAGGGCGGGTTTTTTATGTCCCGGGTCGCCGGTATACAGCAGTTAGAAACGGGAGCCTCTTACCATGGTTCCGTCACCCTGCGTTTATCTTTCGAAGCAGATTTCTGCTTAAGCTGTCTCCTCAGGATTTCATTATACGGGCCTTTGTTTGAGTAATCGAAAAAAAGCAGGCGCCAATTGTTACTGCGGCTGTCTCCGGCGTATTACATGCTGTTACTAGTCTGGAACGTCAATCTGCCTCCTTTGGCAACGGACACTTCTGCCGGCTGTAAAAATCTAATTGCGATCGCTTTCTAATGCTGCCTTGGGGAAAAAGCCGGGGCGTGTCCTGCTAAGCGCCTGGAAATGCACAGGCAATACACCTTAAATCCTGGACTGTGACGGGCTGATCCATCATAGGGTTTTGCCTGTGGGCAAAGGGCCCGCCGGGAGGCCCCTTTGGCCCCGATACTTTGTGTAAGAATAGGCTCCGGGATTAATTCCAATTTCCTACAAAGCAGCTTTTTTATCCCTTTTTTGTTTATTCTTTCAACCATCTTTCTTAAACATTTGTTCCTCGGCAAAACGATAATATGAAACACCTGATCTGGAAAAGCTTCAGCGCAGCAGCTCTTGCGCTCGTATTCACCTCATGCCAGGAAGACGATGGCCTGGAGGAATCCGCCAATGCCCGCGTTATGGTAGTGCATGCTTCACCCGATGCTCCTGCTGTGGATGTACGGGTCAACAATGCAGTAACCCTGACCAACGTATCATTCCCGGCCAACAGCATGTACCTGAACGTGGCTGCCGGCGCAGCCAATGTGAAAGTGGCACCCACGGGAACCAACACCAACGTTATCGATGCTAATGTCAACCTTACGGCCAATGAAGCCTATACGGTGTTTGCCATCGATTCGGTATCCAAAATCAAAGCAGCCGTGGTGACCGACAACCTCACCACACCGGCCGCCGGCAAGGCACATGTGCGGTTCTTTCATTTCAGCCCGGATGCCCCGGCCGTGGACATTGCTGTGACCAACGGCCCCGTACTCTTTGCCAACCGCAGCTTTAACGACCAGGGGATGACGGGTAATATGGTTGCTTTTACCCCGGTGGATGCCGGCACCTATAACCTGGAGGTACGCGCCGCCGGCACACCAACCGTAGCGCTCGCGGTGCCCAATGTTACCCTGCAGGCCGGAAAGATTTATACGGTGTTTGCCAAGGGATTTTTGGGCGGTACCGGTGGCCAGGCCCTCGGCGCCCAGGTGATCACCCACAATTAAAACCGGTTCGGGCCCGTCTTTTTGAACGGGCCATGGATCGGCTCTAAAGCCCGGCTACCTCTTGAAGGTGCAGCCGGGCTTTTCATTCCGGTAAACCCGGGTTGTTATCCGGAGAGAAGCGACGCTTTGCCGGTCGTGATCCAGCGGCCGCTTAATTCCACCCGATCGGGAAAAGCCTGCACGCGGACCGTGCCACCGCGTTCGGAAGCCTGCCAGGCGAGCAGGGGTGCCACATTCAACCGCTCCTGCCAGAAGGGAGCCAGTGCCGAATGTACGGAGCCGGTCACCGGGTCCTCGTCGATACCGATCCAGGGGCAAAAAGACCGCAGGAGGAAATGAAATTCCGGGTTGTCGGAAGGGGAAGTCAGCACCACTTCTTTAATGCGGTCGCTGCTTTGTTCCAGCGCCCGGAAATCCGGCCGGACGCCGCGCAGCCGGGCCGGACTGTCCACCAGCAGAAACAGGGTCTCCAGTTCGGGGCAGAAGCCGGAAAACGGAACAGACTCCAGGCCCAGGCTGTGCAACAGGGAAGGGGTGGCGGGCTCCGGCCGCAGGGCGAACCGCGGATATTCTAAAGTGATCCATCCGTCCTCTTCCTTTGTCTGTATGACCGTTCCGGGCAGGGTCCGGAACCAGGCGGACCGGGCACCGGTCGCTTCCCGGAGGGCTGCCACTGCGGCAAGGGTAGCATGGCCGCAGGCCGGAATCTCGGTCAGGGCCGTAAAATAACGGATGGTAAAAGCCGGCGTCGGGCCTTCTTCCGGCAGCAGAAAGGCGGTCACCGGGACGGCTTCGCTGCGGGCACACTCCCGGTAGGCTGCTTCGGTCCAGCAGGCGTCGGCCCAATAAACGGCTGTAGGGTTGCCGCCGCCGGGTTGATCGCTGAAGGTATTGATCCGGTATCTATTCATAAGCCTCCGTAGTTTCCGGGTCAAATGTATCTCCTCTTTTTTTCGGAAAGAATTACCTTTTCCGGGGATATGGCGCCCGCCAACCGATTCCATATGAACAAAGACCGGATGTACTATCTGCACCGCTGGTGCGGGCTGTTTTCAGGACTGCTCCTCGTGCTGTTCAGCAGCACCGGGATCGGGCTGCTTTTCTATGACCAGTGGCAGCAGCGGGCCGACAGTGCGTGGAATGAGGTGTCCAATCCCTCCGGTACCTATTCCTGGGATGCTTCCTTTCGTAAAGTACTGGAGTCGTACCCGGGCTGGTCCGTATCGGGTTACCCCCCGGCCGGACCCGACCGGACACTGGTATATGCGCTGGAAAGGGGCGGCGACCACCGCAGGCTTTATGTCCATCCCGTTACCGGTCTTATTCTGTACGAAGCAGCAGAAGACCGCCGGTTCCACCGGGTGCTGCGGACACTGCACGGAAGCCTGCTGGCCGGCCGGGCCGGCAGGATCCTGGTGCTGCTGACGGGATTGCTGTTGCTCGTTTCCCTGGTTACCGGTTTCCGGCTTTTCCGCCACCCGGTAAACTTCCAAAAAGTGACTTCTGTATCCGGCCGGCTCCATGCCCGGATCGGTATAGGGTCGCTGGTGTTTCAGCTTTTGGTGGTGATCTCGGGGATGGTCCTGGCTGCTGCTCACCTGCGCACAAAAGCTCCTGCTTATACTTCTGCCATTCCCGGGTATGTACCGGTAACCTTCGGCAGTGTGGATGCGGCGCAGGAGCAGGTACGCCGGCAATTTCCCGGGTTCCGGGCGGAGGTCCTTTGGCTGGCACCGGACCACCTCATTTTTGCCGGCCGCTTTAAAGAAGATGCATCCCTGTTTGGACCGTCGCCCTCGCAAATCATCCTCCGGAAACCCGGGCAACGGGCGGAAGTGCTGACTGCCGCTTCCGCAGGGCGCGCAGAAAAAACGGTACGTGTATCCCGGGTCCTCCATGGCGGCCGTTTCGGCGGGTGGCCTGTGCAACTGCTGTATGCCTTGCTGGGAATAGTGTCCCTCCTGCTTTCGGTTACCGGGTTACTGGCCAGGCGGCAGCGGAAAGTGCGCGCGAAGGGCCAGCGCCAAAGTGGAAGTTTGTAGTATAAGTTGTATTGGTGGTATTGGTAGTATAGGTGGTATGGGTCTTACCGGAAGCGTTTG
>DATAGL010000949.1:0-4346 GCA_036263755.1 Chitinophagaceae bacterium
CTTTCGTAAAAACTTCCCTGAAGCCCCACACCCAAATGGTGTACGCCTTCAGGATCCATGGATAGGTTATAGGCAGCACTCAAGCCTACAGAATGGACCTGATAAGCACCACCTAACGACTGATCGGAGTACATCATTAACCCCAGTCCCGCCTTATTACCCTCCCCGATCCGGCCGCGCAACGGCGAAACGTCCAAGGAGAGCACCCCTGTAACATACGGACTTCCACCTTGCAGCCATTGCGAGCGGAAGTTAGCTGCCACCCGCAACGGACCTTCCGTGTAGCCGGTAAACGCCGGGTTGTTGAGCAACGGGGTGGTATAAAACTGCGAAAAATGATAGGCTTGCGCGCCCCCTCCTAGAGGCAGCAGGCCCAAGAACCACAGCAGCATTAATATATTCCTCATAAACAGCACATTAGCGAATGAGTAAAGATTTTCCGGAAGCCTTTACCGGCTTTCCGTCCCCATCAATCCCTTCAAACACCCAGGTGTAGGCTTCGCTGGGTTGGCGAACGCCGCGGATCGTTCCATCCCAACCCTCGCCCACCTTTTGGGTCTGGTATACAAGCTGGCCCCACCGGTTAAAAACCCGAAAGCTCCTGATCTCCTCTATGCCCAGGAGGATCGGCCGTAACCGGTCATTGGATCCATTGCCATCCGGTGAAAAAGCCTTGGGCACGAACACCTCAGATTTTGTAATCAGTTTGACCTCCAGGGTATCATTAATTGTGCAGCCGGATACGGTAGTGATCCGAACAGTGTACCGACGCTCTGCTGTTGGGGTAAGCACTGGTGTTCGGGAGAAAGGGTCACTAACCTCAATAGCTGGGCGCCAGTGGTACGCCACCCCCAATGGCCGTGCGGAAAGGGGGTAGCTCTTGCCGCGGACTGCAAAAAGCGTTGGATACCGCACGGCCATCGCTGGCTCCTCGACCGTAACTAGTTTTTCAGCAGTTTCCTGTAAGTTGGTGCAACTCTCAACCGTTGCCGTCAGGCGAACCCGGAAAATGCCTGCTTTGGAGAATGTGTGCGTCGGAGCGGCCACCTGGCTGGGGGTTGTTTGATCTCCAAAGTCCCAATGCCAGGTAACGCCTGTGGTGGTATTACTGGTATTGTTAAATTGTAAGGGGAGGCCCTGGCAAACCGGCTTATAGTCAAAAGCCACATCCGGTTTTACCGCTTCGGTTAGGGTTATGGAATTTTGCGCCTTGGCGTTGCAGCCGTTTTCGCCTGAAAGCTCCACTGAATAAAGACCTGGTTTTGTCGCTTGGTAGTCCGCACTTCGGGCACCGGGTATGGGGCTTTGACCCAAATACCACTGGTAGGACTGGCCGCCACTTGCTTTGAGCGGTACGGCACCGCCTGGGCAAAGCAGGGTAGTAGGCGCCACGATCGAACCACTAGGTATGCTGCCTGCCTCTATTACAACAGCTTTTGAGGGCAGGCTTCGGCACCCCTTCTGGACAGTGATGGCTGTATAAGTGCCCGGATTTTTAACCTGTAGCTCCGGCCCATTTGCCCCTGGAATGCGGACTCCATTCAAAAGCCATTCATTTTCCTCTATGCTGGATGTCAGCTCAAGCGATCCTCCGGGGCAAAGAATGGGTTTACCCTGTAAAGCAATACTTGGCGCTGCGGGAAGGGGGATAACCTCCACCTGGAAAACGGATGAAAGGGCAGAGCTGCATCCGTCCGCCTGAACGGAGAGGGAATAATTCCCGGTTTTATCGACTGAAAAGTGCTGGCTGGTGGCACCTGGCAAGAGGATACCATCCTTGTACCATTGATTTCCTTTTCCTGCCGAGGAGGTCAGTACCCGTACTTCCCCTGCGCACAGGGTCGGGGCACCCTCGCTATAGATGGATGGAACAGGAGGAGGTTGGTTTACCTGTACCTGCACTGCCGCGGAGGTATCTGCGCAACCGTTGGCGAAGGCTACTATAGCCCGGTAGCGGCCGGCTGTACCCACCGAAAGGCTTTGCGTATTTTCCAAAGGAACCAAGGCATTGTCTTTTATCCATTGGTACCCTGCGCCCTGGGTAGCCATGAGTGCTACCTGGTCACCGGCACACAAGGTTGTGTTGCCTGAGACTTGAATCTGAACGGCTGGAACAGCCAATTCATTAACAACGAGCGCCGGAGAGGAGGCTTGGCACCCTTTATTTGCCGCTTTGACCCTATAGGCGCCCCCCTTCCGAACCACCAGCGTAGGTTCTTCTGTACCTAAAACCAATGTGTCATTCCGAAACCACTGCACCTTTCCGGTTACACTAGCCGATAGGGCAAGAGAGCTACCGGAGCAAAGTTCCGGCTTGCCGAGGGTGGTCAGCGGGGGCAACGAAGCCGGAGTCGTTACAGTGATCACCTGCTCCCGGGCTTTACCTGTACACCCATCCACCTGGGCTACCACACTAATTTGGTGGGATCCAGGCGAAGTCCAGTTGATATAGGCGGTATCTCCGCGCTGTCGCAGGAGCGCCCCCCCTTCAATCTTCCAGTGGTAAACGGTACCTGGATCCCGCCGGAGCAAGTACGCCTTTTCCCCAGTACAGGTGGTGGTATCGCCCTGAATCGCTACGGGTTGGGCTGGATTGATACAAAAAGAGGCCTGGACAGCCGGGGCATCCCTAAAATAAGCATCGCCCTTCGCACTTGCCTCGAGGGTAACTTTACCTGGGCCTTTGATGATGGCTACATCGTTTTGGAGTGCGACCGGTCCTTTGATCAGTTTGTATGCTACAGTGCCCCCGGAAACAGCACGTCCTTGCAACACAAAGGGATTATCCCCCACCTCCTTGTCCGCAAGATCAATAGCCACGCTGTTGGGCAACTGGTCATTTGCGGTAAAATTACCATCGATGGAAACCGGAACGTAGACCGTTTTACCGCCATAGGTAACTTTGATGGAGTCTGTACCTGGCTGCAGCCCCTCTACCACACCATTGCCCTTTACCATTACCCGGCTGTTCAAACTGCTGTAAGTTACCCCTACAGCCGGGTCCAGGGCATAGCGCACCGTGTCCTGCCCAATAATAAACCAAGCAGCTGGCTGTACTGAGGCCCTTCGGAACAGGGAATCCAAGCTTATGGTTTCCGGGTAAACCTCCAACTTGTAAAAAGCACCCGGGGGCTCTATATCCAAACTGGAGGTGTCGGCCAGGAAAACACCAGAGCTGTCGCGCGCCAGCACGCAAAAGGGCACGCGACCAACCAATTTAGTTGTTTCTGGGAGGGTGACCTGTACGGTATAGGGCGCCTTCTGTGGCATTGCAATCCATCCAATAGCCCCCATCAGCACCAGGGGGTCTTTGATTACGGCGCCGTTGATGGGCTCCAGTGTAATTTCAAAATGCCGGGCATCTGCCTTTACCAAAACGTTCCGGCTGGCCGGGGTCAACCGAATCGCTACACTGTCTTTGCGTGTTTGCACCCTTTGGCCCGGACTACCCTCGAATGCCGGATTATTTTCTGCTTTCTCATTCATAATCCGGCCATCCCTTATGGCGCTGGGCGCGGGAAAACCGGGGGCAAAAAAGCCTGGATCAGCAGATTGCAACAAGGCCGCCACCTTATTATGGATCGAAGGGTTCGTGGTCTCAGTATGAAAACCCAACGATTCAAGACCGGGCGGGTTGGAATGCGCCGTTGAAGTAAAGTAGGTGACCTGGAGGCTGCTTGTGAGTCCACCAGTCTGGCTGTTCTTTCCCACGATTAAATCATGCTGATCGGTTAAGAATAGGGCAGTCAACCCCTGTCGAAACAGCAGTTGCGACAGTCGTTCCATGGGTTGGTAATCATCCTTGGCTGCAATACCAATGATGGCATGGGCTTTTTTGATTCCATGTTTGTTGCTAGCGTCTAACCGCTGTAACGCCGGGTTGCGGGACACGTTCGTTTCAAAATCCCGGTGGACAGTACCTACCGGAAGGCCACCCCATTCCAAAATCCAATTCAAGGGAACAAGGGTAAGCAGGGTGCTACCGCTCAGTGAGCCATACAGGTGCACATAATCTTCCATATTGTACAGCAGTGGCCCCAGGGGACTTCCTTTGTGCGGCGTGCCCAAGGTAACCAGTTTATGTACGTAGCCCTGGTTAAAGTTATTGTTAGCCTTATTGAAGAACTGCTGGGCAAAAGCCTTAGTGTGCAACCCGCCTAAACTATGGCAGACAAAATCAGCTTGAGCTGCCAGTATCCCTTCAGATTTATACTTTTTTATACCATCCAATACCGCTTTAAATATAGCAGACCGGGCGGGTAGCCCTTCCTTGTCCTCGGGGTCAAAAGTCCTAAAGGCGTCTTCTTTATAATCGGCCAATTGGATATTGGAAAAGCCCACCTTTT
>DATAGL010000950.1:0-10426 GCA_036263755.1 Chitinophagaceae bacterium
GTGGTCATTCCCGAACACTCCGATGTATTTACCGGTTCGACCTTCACCTATGAAGCCTGGATCAAACCAGCAAACATAGCTGGTATTCATATGTTTATTTCCAAGTATGACCCATTAAGCGGCGCAGATTTTTACAGTTACATTTATAAAGATGAATGGGACCCGCAATCAGCCCCCTTTTTTGTTTTTCAGTTGTTTACAGATATGGACGGCAATGCTGTTTCGCACCTATTGCCCCTGGACTTTTTCGATAACTGGCACCATATTGCGGTTACTTACAACGGTTCCTTCCTGCAGTTGTACATCGATACCGACTTGGTACATTCAATCCCTTTTACAGGCTCTTTAATTGCGAACACTGGACGCAATGTAGTCCTCGGAAACTATGAAAATACTTTTCCCTATCTGGGATTAATGGATGAAGTACGGATCTGGAACGTAGCCCGTTCCCAAGCTGATCTGCAGCAATTCTGGAAAACCGATTTACCGGCAAACGCTCCAGGACTGGTGGCTCACTACAATTTCGACCAGGGCACAGTTAACGGCAACAATACCGCCATCACCACCCTGACCGACCGCACGAGCCGAGCCAACCACGGCATGCTCCAGAATTTTAACCTGATGGGATCCACCTCCAACTTCACGGACGGTTCCCCCGACCTGGTGACCCTGCCCCTGCACCTAACCCGCTTTACGGCCCTGGAAAAGCCCGAAGGCGTGCTGCTCGGCTGGCAGACCGCCCAGAAAGATATCGTGACCTTTACCGTGGAGCGCAGCGCCGATGGCCGCAAGTTCCAGTCCATCGGAACGGTTCCCTTCACCGGTGAAGGAACGCAGTATACCTTCATCGACCGCTCGCCCCTGCCCGGCACGAACTACTACCGCCTCCGGAGCCTGGAGCTGAACGACAAAACCGATTTCTCGCGCACCCTTGTAGTTCAGCGCAGTGCCGCCACCGGCATCCGCCTGTTCCCCAACCCGGCCACTACGGTGCTGCAGGTGCAGGTATCCGGCATTCCCGTACGGACCGCCTTTATCCGCAACGTGGCCGGCGCTATTGTTCGCCAGGTGGCCCTCCCCGGCAGTGCCCTGCAGACCGTGCAGCTGTCCGTGGAAGACCTGGCCCCGGGCACCTACTATCTTCAGGCCGGGACCCAGTCGGCTGCCTTTATCAAGCAATAAGGTACCAAACACATCTTTTATGCAGAAGCCCGGCACCCGCCGGGCTTTTTTTATGGAAGAAAAAACGGCAGAAAGGATTCCTGCTCCGTTCCTGGTCGGGCCGGGGTGCCGCGCCGGAAAGGCCATCCGGGCCGCCCACGAAAAGCAGGTAGCCGCTTTCCTTTTTACTCCCCAGGGACCGGGAGCCGCATAGTCCGCACATCGGGGAACGGAGGCCTGGTGCGGCTTTTGCTGGTTCCTTACCTTAGCTTTCCCTAACCCCTGAACCATCATGACAGAGACCCTCCTGCAGGACATCATACCCCAGAATGATGCAGAACGGCTGGCCGCATTGTACAGATACAGGATCCTGGACACACCACCTGAAGAATCATTCAACGAATTTGTACGCCTGATCGCGGAGACCTTTCATGTACCGATCGCACTTATTTCATTTGTGGACAAGGACCGCGTCTACTTTAAGGGAAATTTCGGAATGCCCGGCGTTCAGGAAACCGACCGCAACGTCAGCCTGTGCTCCTTCGCTATCCTTTCCGAAGAACCCACCGTTTTTGAAAAGCCCCTGGAAGAGCCCTGCCTGCTGGCCAACCCGCTGGTGCACGGCCAGTTTGGCCTTCGCTTTTATGCCGCTGCCCCCCTTATTACAAAGGATGGTTTCCCGATCGGCTCGGTGTGCATCGTCGATAAGAAAGACCGCACCTTCCCGGAGACCGGCAAAACCCAGCTGGAACGGTTTGCCCGGCTGATCATGCACCAGGTGGAACTACGCATGGCCGTGCAGGGGCAGGCAGAAGTGGAGCAACAACTGAAAAAAGCCAATGAAGAACTGCGCTTCGTCACCGACACCATGCCCCAGATGGTCTGGGCTACGGAAGCCAATGGCCATGCCTATTTCTTTAACCGGGGCTGGACCGAATACACCGGCCTTGCGGCGGAGGAGCTGCAGGGCAACGGCTGGACCCGCACCCTGCACCCCGACGACCGCGACCGGACCCTGGAGATCTGGAACCGGGCGGTCCGGAACAGCGGTACCTACCAGGTGGAGTACCGGGTACGCCGCCACGATGGGGCTTACCATTGGTTCCTCACCCGGGGCACGCCTATGAAAGATGAAGGGGGAAAGATCCTCAAATGGTACGGCAGCACCACCGATATCCATGAACAAAAGCTGTCCGAGGAAGCCCAGAAACGCGGCAAGGAACGGTTCGACCTCGTCTCCAAAGCCACCCAGGATGCTATCTGGGACTGGAACCTGCTGACCGACGAGATCTGGTGGAATGAAAGCTTTAAGGAGCTGTTCGGCTACAGCGATGAAGAAATAGAGCCGACCATCGTATCCTGGTCCGGCCGCGTGCATCCCGACGACCGGGACCGGGTGGTGAACGGCATCCATTCCGTGATCGATAACGGGGGCAAGAACTGGTCGGCCGAGTACCGGTTCCGGAAAAAAGACGGTTCCTATGCCATTGTATTCGACCGGGGCTACGCCCTCCACGACAGCGAGGGGCGGCCCTACCGCATGGTAGGCTCCATGCAGGACATTACGGCACGCAAACAGACGGAAGAGGCGCTGAAGGAAAGCGAGGCCCGCTTCCGCCAGCTGGCCAACAGCCTGCCCATCGTGGTATGGACGGCCACACCCGAAGGTTCCATCGACTTTATCAGCACCCAGTGGGAGGAACTCTATGGCAACCCTGTTGCTGAAAGCCTGGGCAGCGGATGGAGCCGCTTCATTCACCCGGACGATGCGGAGCGGACCCGAAATGTCTGGATGCGGGCCCTTTCCCGCACCGAGCCCTATGAAACCGAGTTCCGGCTGGCCCATCAAACCGACGGGTACCGCTGGGTCCTGGTCCGGGCCGTACCCATCCGCGACGAGTCCGGCACCGTGATCGGCTGGTATGGTTCGGATACCGATATCGAAGAAAAGAAGCAGGCGGAAGCCCTGCTCGAAAGCCGGGTAAAAGAACGCACCGGTGAGCTGGAAGAGCAAAAAACCCTGCTCGACAACATCCTCACCAACTCCTCGAACGGTATTTCTGTTTCCGAAATGATCCGGGATGCACAAGGTAACGTGACCAATGCCCGGACCATCCTGGCCAATGATGCGGCGGTCCGCTTTACCGGCCTTCCCCGCGAGGTATATTTGAGCCGTACGGCCTGCGAACTGGACCCGGAAATCTTCCGGTCCCCCTACGGCCGCGCCTGCCTGCAAACCCTGCAAACAGGCACGCCGGCGTTTATCCAGTATTTCCTGGAAATGGCGGGGCGCTGGCTCGAGCTCACCATATCCCGCATGGATGCCGATCACCTGATTCATATTTTTACCGATGTTACCCCGATCAAGGAAGCACAGCTGCAACTGGAACGTTCGGTGGAAGAACTGAAGCGTTCCAATGCCAACCTGGAGGAATTTGCCTACGCAGCCAGCCACGATATGAAGGAGCCGATCCGGAAGATCCATTTCTTCTCCGACCTGCTGAAGGGCGAGCTGGAATCACAGCTGACGCCGAACCAGAGCCGTATCTTCGGCCGCCTGGAACATGCAGCGCAGCGGATGGGTAACCTCATCGACGACCTGCTGGCCTACTCCCAGGCCACGCGGGGCGCCGCCGACCAGGAAGACATTGACCTCAATAAAAAGGTCCGCATGGTACTGGGCGACCTCGAGCTGGAAGTGGAGCAGAAAGGCGCCAGGATAAAGGTGGCCCCCCTGCCCCACCTGAAAGGACACAAACGGCAGATGCAGCAGCTCTTACAGAACCTGATATCCAATGCGCTGAAATATGCCCGCCCGGGCACCGCACCCGAAGTGCAGATCACCGCTTCCCGGGTCCGGGGAAAGGAAGCCCGGCCCTACCTGCCGCCCGAGGAAGGGGAAAAGTATTTTCACCTCATTGAGGTACGCGACAACGGCATCGGCTTCGAGCAGGAAGACGCCGAGCGGATCTTCAACATGTTCACCCGGCTGCATGGCAATGCGGAATACCGGGGAACCGGAGTGGGTCTGTCGATCGTACGCAAAGTGGTGGAAAACCACAACGGCTATGTGTGGGCGAAAAGTGAGCCGGACAAGGGTGCTTCCTTTTTTGTGCTGCTGCCGGCCGAATAGGGAACCGCCTCCAGCGATTACGGATGGCCGTTACATCGGGAACGCCGGTAGCCGGAACGCTTTATTTTTACGCCATGAACCCTACGGCCCCCAGCGGACCCGCTTTACCCGGCGCCCTGCCCTCGTACCGCCGGACACGGATCGCCCCAACCCCCAGCGGGTACCTGCACCTGGGCAATGTCCTTTCCTTTTGCCTTACGGTAGCCCTGGCCCGCCGCACCGGCGCCTCCGTCCTGTTGCGCATTGATGACGGCGACACCCTCCGGGCGCAGCCTGCTTACCTGCAAGACATTTTTGAAACCCTCCGGTTCCTGGATCTTCCCTGGGACGAAGGCCCAAAGGATGTGCTCCACTTTACCCGGCAGTTCAGCCAGGTGCACCGGGCCGGCCGGTACACCGAAGCACTGGAGTGGCTGGAAAAGAAAGGCCACCTGTTTGCCTGTACCTGCTCGCGCACCGATATACTCCGGGTCAGTCCTGATGGATCCTATCCGGGCACCTGCCGGAACAAAGGGCTGCCGATGGATACGCCGGGCGCTGCCTGGCGCCTGCGCACGAAGGACCAACCCATTACGGTACACCACTGGGATGGCCGCACCACCACCGAAAAACTGCCCGCATCGGTGCAGGAGGTTGTGGTGCGGAAAAAGGACGGCCTCCCGGCCTACCAGCTATCTTCGGTAGTGGATGATCTTTTTTACGGCGTGGATCTTATCGTGCGCGGTGAAGACCTGTGGCCGTCCACGCTGCTGCAGCTGCAGCTGGCCACGCTCCTGCCCGCTAACCCCTTTCCGGAAACGGCTTTTTACCACCACGGCTTGCTGCGCGGCAAAGACGGTGAAAAACTCTCCAAATCAGCCGGCGCCGGTTCCGTGCAGCACCTGCGCCAACTGGGCTGGACGGCGGAAGCGGTCTTCCGGCACCTGTCCGGCTGGCTGCAGGTTGAGCCGGCCACTACCTGGAGCGGGTTGGCTGCCCGTTGCGGCTGCTGATCCTATCGCATCCGGGTGCATCGTGTCATATTCACCTTGCACCCTGCAGCACCGGACCAAAGCGGCCGCCAACCACCAAAAAGGTTGTTTACCCGGTATCTTCCAGCGGGGACAGGAAGACGGAACGCCACCTTCCGGCGGTGTTTTGACGAGGCTGCCTCAGCCGGCTGAACCATTAGCTGGACCGGGGAACGAAATGTTTTTCTGTTGCCGGACGGGTGTTTCGGCTGTGCTTGCGAAGAGCATGCAAAACGGGGACGAGCATGCCTACGAATAATATAACCCAAAGTGCCGGTTGCAGGGAGAGGCAGGCGGAAATCGCTTACGTAAGCTTGTATTCTTTTTGTTGGGGAAAGCAACCCTGGCGGTTCCTGCCCAACCTGGCATTTAATGTGTACCGGCCTGCATTCCCTTTCTGGCTTCTACGAATGGCACGAGGGCCGGTCATTGTTTCCGGCTGCCGCAGAAAACAAAAAGGCCCCGGAGGTCGTCCGGAGCCTTTTCAGGTAAGTTGAAGCAGGATTAGTACCTGTTCTTATTGTAGCTGTTGCTGTTGTTGAAGTTGCGCTCGTTGCGGGGACGGTCTTCTTTCGGCTTCGCTTCCATTACCTTGATGGTACGGTTCTCTACCGTGGCACCATCCAGCTCGGCGATCGCCTTGCGGGAAGCAGTGTCATCGCTCATCTCAACAAAACCGAAACCGCGGGAACGGTTGGTCATTTTGTCCATGATGATCTTGGCAGAGGTTACTTCTCCGTACGGAGCAAAAAATTCACGTAAGTCTTCATCCTGTACGTTGAAGCTTAAATTGGAAACATAAATGTTCATACTGTCTGATTGAAAAAAAATAATTAAAAGGGATCTGAGGAAGGCAAGAAGTAAGAAGCTAACTAGAATGCAATGGGAGGCGCAGAATAATTAATCGATACTAATGCGAGGCTCAAATGATAACCCGGTGAAGGTAGGATAATTATACCGTACAACTGCCAAAGGAATGATAAAGCTCCATTTATTTTATTCCGCCGGATCACGTCCATCCCGGGCCCGGGCTCCTTCTCTCCCGCAAAGCCGCCTCATTACCGCCCGGGTTACGCTCATCCACAAACCTGCTTTTTTGTACCGTAAATTCGAAATGCCGGAACCCGGCCCGCTGCCATGCTTCGCCCCCCGCGACCACAGGAAAACGGAATACATCCAGTGTTATCCCGGCAATAGATTGACCACCCGCAACTGCTCCAATAAGCTTCGTTTCCGGGTGCGGATTTCCCTTTCAGCCGTTGGACCCGGACCAAGAGGGACTAGGTCATCCCTCTAAAAAAAGCACCGGCAAGGCTTAAGGATACCGGTAGCAGAAGGCATTGATGTTCATACCGGCACCCACGGAGGCAAAGAGCAGGAGGTCGCCGGAGTGAAGGAAATGACCGGCCTCTCCTCCCCTGCGCACCCGGTCGAGCAGTGTGGGAATGGTGGCTACCGAGCTGTTGCCCAGGTACTGGATGCACATAGGCATGATACCGGCCGGCGCTTCCTGCCCGTACAGCCCGTAAAAAGCCTGCACGATGGCTTCGTCCATCTTTTCGTTGGCCTGGTGAATAAAGATCTTTTTGAGTTCCGGTAACGCACACCCGCTTTTTTCCAGGCAGGCTTTCATTGCTTCCGGCACATGGGTCAGTGCGTATTCATACACTTTGCGGCCCTTCATCTTCATGTAGTAAGGTCCTTCCGCCGCTTCGGGGTGAAAGGAAGGCTCCATCTGAAGGAATTCCAGTTCCGTAGAACAATGACTGAGCGCGCTGGCCGACAGGATGCCACCGCCGGAGTCGGTCCATTCCAGCACCACGGCCCCGGCCCCGTCGCTGAAGATCATGCTGTCGCGGTCGTACCGGTCGATGATGCGGGAAAGGGTTTCCGTACCGATGATCAACGCTTTTTTGCCCATGCCCGCTTTAAAGAACGCATCGGCCTGCATAACCGCCAGGTTCCAGCCCGGGCAGCCGAACAGTACGTCAAAGGCCACGCAGGCCGGGTTCCGGATGCCGAGCCGGTGCTTTACCCGGCTGGCAAGGGAAGGCACCGTATCGGCCTGCTGGCCGGAGGAGCGGACGTCCCCGAAATTATGCGCTACAATGAGCAGGTCCAGGGTCTCGGGATCAATGCCGCTGTCGGCCAGCGCGCTGCGGCCCGCATCCACCGCCAGGTCGGAAGCCACCTGACCGGGCCGGGCATACCGCCGCTCGCTGATACCGGTGATCTTCCGGAACTTTTCCACCAGCACCTCCGGCTTGGTGGGGATCTGCTCCCCGTCCTCACTGAAAAAGGGCTGGGCCAGAAAATCTTCGTTCCGGATAATGACATCGGGGATACAGCTGCCCGTGCCGGTGATGACCGATCGCTTCATGTATAGGGGTTATAAAAGGGCAAAATACGGCGAAAAACCGTTCTGCCCTTGATTATCAGTCACCACCGACCCCCAAGGCAGCATTACTGGAGCAGGTGATCGATCGGAATGGTTTCCAGATAAGGCTGCAACGAACCGGTTCCGTCCAGCACCCGGTACTCCTCTATGGCTTTGCTGGACCGGTTGCAGAATGTTTCCACGTAGTACAGGCCGAGGTCGAACAGGAACACCATCTGCTCCGGGCTCGAACGTTTGGCCACCAGCACGCCTTCATGCAGGACCGCTAACTGCTTTTTCTTCTCGGGAAGAAGAATAAATTCGGATGCCTTCATCGTTTTCCATTTTAGAGGTTTACAAATAATAACTTACCGAAAAACCTTTGCGGACAGAGAACAGATAAGCGAAACGAAAAGCCGTAAAATCAAGTGAACAGAAAGTACCGCCGGTACGGCGGCATCAGGGCCCAAACAATAAGGGCAAATGCAGTGAGGCGGGATAAAGATAGGGCTTCCTTTCCAATATGCAAGGCCGGGCCCGGCAGGCGCCGTCCGGCTGGGAGCAAAACCACTTCTCCTGATTCCTGCATGGAAGAGATGGTACCCGACAAAAGCCGCCGGGAACCTGTCCGGTTCCCGGCGGAAAAATTGCCGGCCTGGGTACTTCCTCAAAAAGCCGGAACCAAACGTATTTACAGGAACATGCCGCCTGAAGCTTCCAGCCGTTGAGCAGTGACCCAGCGGGCTTCCTCGGAGCAAAGGAAAGCCACTACCCCGCCGATGTCCTCGGGCAGGCCCACGCGGCCCAGCGCCGTATTGGCGGCCAGGGTACGGTTGAGCGCTTCATTATCCCGCACGGCACCCCCGGCAAAATCCGTTTCGATGGCGCCCGGTGCCAGGGTGTTGACGCGGATGCCGCGCTCGCCCAGTTCTCTGGCCTGGTACCGGGTGAGGGTCTCTACCGCTCCTTTCATGGCGGCATACGCTGCATACCCCGGCTGGGAAAAGCGAGCCAGCCCGGTGGAAACGTTCACGATGGCGCCCCCATCGGCCAGCAGGGGCAGCGCTTTCTGTGTCAGGAAAAAGGGGCCTTTAAGGTGGATCCGGAACAGGGCATCGAACTGTTCTTCGGTGGTTGCGGCAAAAGAGGCATGGATGCCGATCCCGGCATTGTTGACCAGGAAATTTAGCCGTCCGGTGCCGAACTGTTCCTGCAGGGTGGCTTCCACCGACCGGAAAAAGGCGTCGAAGCCGGACACATTTTCCACGTCCAGCTGCAGGGCCGCAGCCTTGCGGCCCATCTGCCGCACCTCGGCTACCACGGCCTTCGCGGCGGCTTCCTTCTGCTGGTACGTGATGAGGACATCCCGCCCGCTGCGGGCAAGGCTGAGGGCCATTTCTTTTCCCAGTCCGCGGCTGCCGCCGGTGACCAGGGCGATCTTTGCTGATTCCATATGCGTTGATTGTACAGCAAAGGTCCTCACTGCCGGCACGGCCGGAAGAACAGCTTTTACAGGATTCATGATAAAATACTAAGAACGGGCGGTTGCCTTTCCCTTCCGGAACGATACCGGTGTGACCCCGCAGTGCTTGCGGAAGTACTGGCTGAAATGGGTGGCCTCGGGAAAGCCCAGGCGGTAAGCGATCTCTTTTACGGAATCACCGGAATGCAGCAGCTGGGCCTTTGCTTCGGCGATGGTTTTTTCCGCGATCCAGGTTCCGACCGTCTTTCCCGTTTTACTCTTGATCACGTTGCTCAGATAATTCGGGTGGAGGTGCTGCAGGCGCGCATATTCCTGAACGCGGAACACCCGCTCGGCCCGCCCGGCCACGAGGTCGCGGTAATGCCGTTCCAGGTTGCGCTTGAACGTCTTTACGATCGCCGAACCTTTCCGGCCCTCTTCCATCGGGTTGTAGTGGTTCCAGAACTGCTCCTTGATCCGGAGCAGGAGCACCATGAACAGGCTGCCGATGATGCGTTTTTTATAAGGTGAATTCCCGAAATAGGCATCGGCAATCTGCCGGTACAGCAGCTCGAACGGAGCAAAGGCTTCGGGTTCCAGCGTACGGGGCGCAAGGGTTTCCGCCAGCAGGAAGGAACACTCGCTGAAGATGGCCGGGTGGGTGTATTCCTTCAGGAAGGATTCGCTCAGCGTGATGAGGGTGACATCCCGCATTTCGGTCCATTCAAACGATTTCCAGTGGCCGGGATTGGTGAAATAAATGGTGCCCGGGACCGTCTCAAACCGCAGCTCGTCGGTGGTATAGGCACCCCTGCCGTTTTTGACGAAGACAAAGGAAAAATAGTGGGCCCGGAACACGCCCGAACGGTAAGGGCCCGGTGTGTGCACTTCGGTCAGGTTGTGCACCGTAAATTCCAGCCCCGGGTCCAGCAGTTCCACCGGAAGGCCCAGGTGCCGGTAGGTATCGTACAAACTGGTAAAGATCGGGAAGTCCTTCATGCGGAGTCAAAGGTACGGGGCGGCGGCGTCCCTGTAAAGCGGATATCTCACTTGCCAGCAGATGATGCGCCCTTCTTCCCTCATTATTCTTTATGCAACTGTTCTTCCTTGTTCCCTCTTTGCTTACCTTACAGGCACCCAAAAAATCACATAAAACTTCTGCCACATGAGTGCACCCTCGCTTCCCGCTTCCCTCCAGGAAGGCCAACACAAACTCCTCAACGATCTTTGCGGCGACTGGGCCGGTGAAACCCGCACCTGGTTTGAGCCCGGTGACCCCGTAG
>DATAGL010000951.1:0-2264 GCA_036263755.1 Chitinophagaceae bacterium
TTACCGTCAACGTGGCTTCGCTGCCCTGTGCAAAAATCTGCTGCAGGAAGGCTTCACTTACCTGAACGGGGAGCACACCGTTATTCAGTGCGTTGTTTTTGAAAATATCCGCAAAGAATGAGGACACCACTACCCGGAAGCCGTAATCCAGGATCGACCAGGCGGCGTGCTCCCGCGAAGAGCCGCAGCCGAAATTCTTGCCGGCCACCAGGATCTCGCCCCGGTATTGCGGCTGGTTCAGTACGAAATCGGGGCGGGGCCGTGCCTCGTCGTCGTTTTCGTAACGCCAGTCGCGGAACAGGTTCTTGCCGAACCCCTCGCGGGTGGTGGCCTTCAGGTACCGTGCCGGGATGATCTGGTCGGTATCGACGTTTTCCAGCGACAGCGGAACGAAAGTGCTATGGATGACTTGTAAGGGTTTCATGGCGCTCAGCTTAAAAATTCACGTACATCGGTTACCACTCCGGTGATGGCGGCAGCGGCGGCCGTCAGCGGGGAAGCCAGCAGCGTGCGGGCACCGGCGCCCTGGCGGCCTTCGAAGTTGCGGTTGCTGGTGGAGATGCAATATTCACCGGCCGGCACCTTGTCTTCATTCATGCCGAGGCAGGCCGAGCAGCCGGCCTGGCGGATCTCAAAGCCCGCTTCCAGGAAAATCTCGTTCAGTCCTTCCGCCTGTGCCTGTGCGGCCACCTGCTGTGAACCGGGCACGATCATGACTTTGACGTGCTCGTTTTTGCGGCGGCCTTTCACCACGGAGGCGACCAGGCGCAGGTCTTCGATGCGGCTGTTGGTGCAGGAGCCGATGAAAACGTTCTGCACGGGCATTCCCTTCAGGAGCCTTCCTTCCTGGAGGCCCATATAGCTCAATGCTTTCTGGATGTTCCGGCGTTCTCCTTCGGGCAGGCTTTCCGTAGTCGGAATAGCGGCATTGACGGGGATGCCCAGGCCGGGGTTCGTGCCGTAGGTGATCATCGGCTCGATGTCCTCGGCGCGGATGTGGATTTCCTTGTCAAACTGCGCGCCTTCTTCGGTGAACAGCTCGCGCCATTCCGCCAGCTTGCGGTCCCATTCGGCACCCTGCGGTGCAAAACGGCGGCCTTTAATATAGGCGAAGGTGGTGTCGTCCGGGGCGATCATACCGCCGCGGGCGCCCATCTCGATGCTCATGTTGCAGATGGTCATGCGCGCTTCCATGGACAGGGAGCGGATGGCCGATCCGGCATATTCCACGAAATAGCCCGTGGCACCGGAGGCGGAAATAAGGGAGATGATATATAGAATGATGTCTTTGGAGACAACGCCTTTATTCAGTTCCCCATCCACATTGATGCGCATCAGCTTCGGCTTTGTCTGCAGCAGGCATTGGGAAGCGAAGACCATCTCCACTTCCGAAGTGCCGATGCCGAAGGCAATGGATCCGAAAGCACCATGGGTGGAGGTGTGGCTGTCGCCGCACACGATGGTCATTCCCGGCTGGGTGATGCCCAGTTCGGGACCGATCACATGCACAATGCCCTGGAACGGGTGTCCAAGGCCATATAGTTCAATGCCGTGCTTCTGGCAGTTTTGGATCAGCTGATCTACCTGCATGCGCGACAGCTGGTCGCGGATGGGCAGGTGCTGGTTGAGTGTCGGCACGTTGTGGTCGGCCGTGGCCACCACCTGCTGGGGACGCAGTACGGTTAGGCCCCGCTTTTCGATGCCGGCAAACGCCTGCGGCGAGGTTACTTCGTGAATGAAATGTTTGTCGATATACAATACAGAGGGTCCGTCAGGTATGGACTTCACCACATGTTTTTCCCAGATCTTGTCAAATAAGGTTCTTCCCATTGTTAAACGTTTAGTCCAGAAATAGAAGAACGGACCGGAGCGGCGGTAGGAGACGGGTGGCTTCTGTTTCTGGAAAAATTTAAAAAAGCGTGGAGAAGAATCTCCACGCTGCGTTCATCTAACACATCACATGAGAGAAAGTAGATGCCCTTTGTATTTCGGGTTGGTAATTTTGTGCGAGTTGTTTCAGGTCTTCCTCTTCCACTTCTTTCTTGGAATCAGCGACTTTCAGAAACTGTTCATAAAGTACGTCGATGTCGTTGCGGGTAAACTGGAACCCGACTTTCTGTAAACGATACGCTAACGCACTGCGGCCGCTTCGAGCTGTCAACACAATTTTACTTTGCTCCGCACCTACCTCTTCAGGATTGATAATCTCGTATGTCTGCGCATCTTTCAGAAACCCATCCTGGTGGATACCGGAGGAGTGGGAG
>DATAGL010000952.1:0-3832 GCA_036263755.1 Chitinophagaceae bacterium
CTGGTAGCGGTGTTGCGGCGCAGGTGCATTCCTCTTCTGTAATTGGAGTTACCCATATTGGCGGCCGTAGCGCGGGGCCCGATCAGGGTCAGGTTCGAAAAGGTAGGGGCCGTTTGCGGGGTCAGGGTAGATCCGCCGGCATCGTTGTCGATCTCCAGGCCGTTGCTTCCGCTGATGTCGGCCACGGTGCTGTCGCGGAAAGAGATGGCAAACTGGATCCGGCCGTTGAAGCCGTTATCCGCATCGAAATCATCATCCAGGCCTTTGTAAGCAATCAGGTGCTTCGCATCCACCGTGCCGCCAAACCATTCGAACGAATCGTCGTTGGCAAAGCTTACCTGTACATGGTCGATCGTTGTTCCTTTGCCCACGCCACCCAGGGTGAGGCCGTTCAGCTCCTTATCGGGGAGGTAGGCGTAGCCCGCGTATTCGATGCGCACGAACTTCAGGATGCCGCTGTTATCGTTGTCATCAGCGCCGCCGTAAAGACCCAGGCCTTCGGCATTGTTCACGCCGCCTTCAATTTCGCCTACACCGGGGGTGTTGTTAAAAGAAGCATTGGTACGGGCCCGACCCAGGATCACGATGCCACCCCAGTCGCCACGCGTCGGGGTAACCGCATCCGAAGTAAAGACGATGGGCCGGTCGGCCGTTCCTTCCGCCAGGATCTGGGTACCGCGGGTCACCACCAGGGTACCGCGCGAGGACTTTTCGCCCTGGATGGTCACACCGGGCTGGATCGTCAGCTTGGCGCCATCCACGAGGTATACGATGCCGCGCAGCTTGTACGTGTTACCGGTGGTCAGGGTACGGTCTTCGGAGATGCGGCCGGATAGAACCAGGTTATTCGGGGTTCCGCCGCCGGATCCGCCGTCATTGTCGCTGTCGCCGTCGATCTCGATCTTGCGGCATCCGGTAGCCAGTACCAGGGCCGCGGCTACGAAAAGGGAAAATCGTTTCATAAAGTGTCTATCTGTTTTGCGTTTGTTACTTACTGGATAAAAGAATAGTTGAAGGTCAGCGATACGTTGGTGCCGTAATTGCGGAAGATGGCCACTTTGTCTGCCGAACCCATTTTGAACTTGTCGTTGTCGTCGAGGTCGTGGTAGAAATACGCCCGGCGGTTCAGCAGGTCGCTCAGGCCAAGGCGGATCTCGCCGCGGCGGTTGAGCACCTTCTGGGCCAGTTGCAGGTCGAGCAGCGGGCGGGGATTTTCCCAGATGTTCGGGATCGCTTCGTTGCCCACGAACAGGATGCGGCGGCCGATCTGGTTAAAGAGCAGCGTGGCGGAGAAGCCTGATTTTTCCTGGTCATACTGGAGGCCGAGGTTCACCAGGTAAGGGCTCTGGCCCTGCAGCGAGCGGTTCAGACCCGTGGTATCCTCCACGCGGCTGTAGATGTAGCTGACGTTGCCGGTAGCAGTAAAGTTCTTCAGGCCGGGGGCCAGGAAATCGAGCTTTTTGCGGAACTCAAACTCGGCACCGTAGGCACGGGCATTGTCGGAGTTCTTTACGTTGAAGGTGTTGGTAGCCGGACCGGTACGGTTGAAATAATATTCCAGCGGCTTGTCGAAATGCTTGAAGAACAGGCCGAAGGTAAGCAGCTCGCCGCCGCGGGGGTAAATCTCGTAGCGGAGGTCGAGGTTGGTGATCTTGGTGCGCTCGGCCTGGTTGTTGCCTACTACCTGGGCATTCAGCTCAAAATCATAGAAGGCAAAGGGGCTCAGCTCGCGGAATTCGGGGCGCACGATGGTCTGGCTGCCGCTCAGGCGCAGGTTGGTCAGCTGGTTCGGCTTGTAGGTCAGGTTCACGCCGGGCAGGAAGTCGGTTACGCGGGTATGCACGTGGCGGGGATCGCTTTGTTTCACACTGCCCACCAGCTGGTCGAAGTCTTCCACCCGCATACCCCAGATCAGGCGCCAGTCGCGGCCCAGCTGGTTGTCGAACTGCAGGTAGCCGGCGTTCAGGATGGAGTTGGCCATGTAGCGGTAGGCATTGCCGGCCAGCTCGCCGAACTGCACATCGTCAGCCGTTGAACCGAAGTTTTCCGGGCTGAAGATGCGGTCGGGGCTCATGCGCTTGATGTCGTTGCTCAGGGTATTGAGGAAAAACGGGCGGCTGTCGAACAGGCGGTCTTTTACCTGGAACAGGTAGCCGGCCTTTACCGTTTGCTTCTGGCCCAGCCAGTCGAAGGTGCGGGAAAGATCGCCGCCGGCATTATAGATATAGTCGCTCAGGTTGCTGTAAAAGATGGAGCCGCTTTTCTGGGAGGCGCCGGAGCCGAGGAGGGCGTAATAGGGCGCGGAAGCGTCTTCCAGGTCCTGGGTATAAAACAGGCGGCGCTGGTCGGGAATGTACTGGTCGAGGATGTTGAAGCCGCCGTACCATTTCAGCCGGGTCTGGAGCTGCGGGAAGTTGTGCTCACCCACAAGCTGCGTGTTGAAGAAGGTGTTCTGGCGGAAGCCGAGTTCCTGTGCTTTCAGGCGGGCATTGATGCCGGTGTTGTCCACCCCGTCGAAGCGGTCCACCACGAAGTCGGAGGAGTTCACGTTCAGGATGTTCTTCACCGAGATCCGGTGGTTGCCGTTCAGCTGTACGCTGAAGTTGGCCAGGGCGCCGGCCAGTACGTCGCGCGAATAGCGGTTGTTGTTGTAGAACACGTCCAGGTCGCCTTCGGCGTTGGCCAGGATGCTGTTGTCAAACTGGAGGCGGCGGTTGCTCTGGTTGTAGGTGAGAGCCAGGATACCACCCACTTTTTTCTTCAGCAGGGTGCCGTTGAAGCCGCCGTTGAGCTGGAAGGATCGGTTCAGGGGTGCTTCGCCCGGGGTGGCCTGCCATACGTTCCGGAACTTCTTACCCCATTCGTTCTGCTGTTCCTGCGTCAGCTTGGCAAAAGCACCTTTGGTAGGCATGCCGGAAGGAAGCGCGCGGCTGCCTTTTTCGATGCCGAGCCAGTCGGTATTACCGCCCTGGTACTGGTAGAAGTCCTTGCCGATGGTTTCGGTGTTGAAGCCGGTACCGATCTGCAGGTTCAGGAAGTTGGAAGCGGGGATCTCTTTTGTCTGCACCTGTACCAGTCCGCCGGCCCATTCGCCGGGCAGCTCGGGCACAAAGGCTTTGTTGATGATGATGTTGTCGATCATCTGGGAGGGGAACAGGTCGAAGGAAAACGTTTTGCGGTCAGGCTCCGTGGAGGAGAGCAGGATGCCGTTCAGCATGGCCTGGTTGTAGCGGTCGGCCAGACCGCGCACCACCAGGTACTTGCCTTCCTGGATGGAGGTGCCGGGCACGCGCTTCAGCACTTCACCGGTATTGCGGTCGGGCGAGCGGCGGATGGCTTCCGCCGAAATCACCGAAGCCACGGTGTTGGTATTCTTTTGAAACTGGATCAGAGAGGCAGCCGTTTCGCGGCGGGCGTTGGAGCGGGACGTTACCGTTACACCGCCCAGGTCGCGGGCGGCCACGCTGAGCACTACGTTCAGCTCATTGGTACCGGCAGTGCCTACCGCCACTTCGCTGATGGTTTTGGCAGCATAGCCGACAGCGGTAAAAGTAAGTTCATAAGTGGCGCCGGGCGCGAGGTTCAGGCTGAAGTTGCCGTCTATATCAGAGGTAGTGCTTCCGGCGTTGGTCACTTTAACGGTGACGCCGGGGAGCGGTTCATTTTTTTCATTCACCACTTTCCCGCTTAAACGGGCGGTTTGCGCCAGCGTGGTGAGGGTGGTGAGCAGCAGTAAAAAACACACGGAAATACGGAAGAACATCTTGAGGATCAATTTCCGGCAAAGAAATTGCGCGCAGGTTACCGCAGTGTTACTCCAGTGTTACCATAA
>DATAGL010000953.1:0-3832 GCA_036263755.1 Chitinophagaceae bacterium
ACCGGTGCTCCTGCACAACGACATCCACGACCATGAAGAGGTGGAAGAAAGCCTCAATATCATGGACAAGGAGAAAGAATTAATTATAAAAGCGTTAAAAAAGCACCGCGGTAAACGGAAAGACGCTTCGCTGGACCTGGGCATCAGCGAACGGACGTTATACCGAAAGCTAAAAGAGTATAATATTGAGGAGTGAATGGGTCAATGGGTGAATCGGTGAATCTTTAAGTGAATAAGAGGGAGGGTGAATTTTGATGTTCATTTAGCGTCGGACTTTTAATCTCATTCGCGAGTGGTAACGGAATCGTCAATCGTTAATCGTCAATCGTAAATTCCAATGCGTAGGTTCCTTTTCATAGCAAGCCTGGTCGGTCTTTTAGTGGTCCTTGGCACCGGCACCGGCTGCAGGGTGTACAGCTTTGCCGACGTGTCGATCCCGGACAGCATCAAGACCGTGCGCATCAACTTTATTGAGAACCGGGCGCAATATGTAAATCCGCGACTGGCGCCGAACCTGACCGACCGGCTGAAGCAAAAAATCGTTAACCAGACCCGGCTCACCCAGACCAACAACGAAAACGCCCATTACGATATCTCCTCCTTTATTTCCAGTTATACGGTAAGCACTTCCGGTGTATCTACCAGCGGTACAGGCAATCAGCGCCAGCGGGAAAGCTCGATGAACCGCCTGACAGTTGGGGTGCATATTGTTCTGAACGACCGGCTGGGCAACAAAACACAGGAATTCGACGTCAGCCGCAGTTTTGATTTTCAGGCCTCGCTGGCCCTGCAGCAGGCAGAAGCCGCCCTGCTGGATGCCATGGTGCGCGACCTGACGGATGATATTTTCAACCGCATATTTTCCAATTGGTAAACTTGGTAACTTGCGTACATGAGTGAATACCTGAACTCACTGGCGCATCAGATTTTCAATAAATCATTTACTCATTGCACCCAACAGGAAATTGAAAACCTGGCCCAGCAATACCCTTACTTCGCTCCTGCCCAGTTCCTACTCCTGAAAAAGCTGGATCCCGGAACCGAAGCCTACGACATACAGTACCGAAAAGCCATTTTATATCACCACAACCCGCTGGAATTCGAGCAGTTCTTTCAGGCGGAAAATTTTACTTCCGAACCGCTGGTTGCCACCGGACCGGCCCTGATGGCGGAAGCTGCCCCGGTGGAAACCGGCGACACTATCCTGCCCGCCCAGCTCACGGAAAACATCAGCCTAGCCGAATCGATTCTGGAAGAAGCTCCTGAACCAACTACCGGGATCGATGAACCTGAGCCGCAACCGGCGTATGAACCCAATGCCGAAAGGGAAGAGCCTTTGCCGGAAGTGCAGGAATTTATGAAAGTAGAACCCGTTGAAGAACATTCAGCCAGGGAGTTGGTTTCTGAAAACACCGGGAGCGTTCCGGAAGTACCGAACGAAACCACAGCAGTTGTTCTTCCGGAAGAGGCACCTTACGAGCCTTTGCCTTCCGAACCGGACATGGCTCCGGCTGCAACGGAAGAAGTGCTTCCTGAACCGGCTACTGCAGATGCGGAACCTCCGGAACCAGTTTCAGCGGAGCCGGCCCCGGCGCCAAAGGGCCCGGACCTGCTCTTCGAACCTTTTCATACCGTGGATTATTTTGCCTCCCAGGGCATCCGGGTAAGTGAAGAGGCGCCCAAGGACCGCTTCGGAAAGCAACTGAAAAGCTTCACGGAATGGCTGAAGACGATGAAGAAGATCCCTGCAACGGATATCGCCAAAACCATAGATCCGCACTCCGAAAAGGGCGTCCAGCACCTCGCCAGCCATTCCATTCAGGAAGCGGAAGTACTGACGGAAGCCATGGCAGAAGTCTGGATTAAGCAGGGCGCCTACCGGAAAGCAGAGGAAGTATACCATAAATTAAGTTTGCAGCATCCGGCAAAAAGGGCTTATTTTGCAACGAAAATCGACCACCTAAAGAAACTGTCCTGACATGACCCTCTTCTTTGTAATCCTGATTATCCTTGCCTGTGTGATTCTTGGCTTTATTGTGCTGGTGCAGAACCCTAAAGGAGGCGGTCTCGCCGGAAACATCGCCGGCTTTTCCAACCAGTTCATGGGTGTGAAGCAGACCAATGACGTACTCGAAAAAGGTACCTGGATCTTTGCTGCCGTTGTCGGCATTCTGTGCATTATTTCGACCTTCTTTATGTCCGGTGGCGACGAAGTGCAGGATCGTATAGACACCATCAACCCGTACACCAACCAGCAGCGCGGAACCGGCGGCCTTCCCGGCGGCTCAGCAGCTCCGGCACCCGGCACCCCCCAGCAACAGACGAACGACACCAACCGATAATTTTCAGCTTCTTTATAAAGGAACCCTGCCCGCTGGCAGGGTTTTTTGTTACTTTACTGTCGGATTATGAAACGGATTTTACTGGCCGTCCTGGCCCTGCTCGTTATTGCGGCTTTGGTGGCAGCCTGGCTATTTATGGGCTCGGCCACAGGATTTTCTGAAAAGCGTAAATACCTGTACATCTCCTCGGATGCCCCAACCCGCGAGGCGGTACTGGACTCCCTGCAGAAGAACGATCTCATCAATAGGCCGGGTCTTTTCTCCTGGCTGGCCGGGCGTATGGGTTATTGGGAGAACATCCGGCCGGGCCGGTATGAAGTGTTCAAAGGAACCAGCCTGCTGAACCTCGTACGGCGGCTGCGCAACGGGCAGCAGGACCCGGTCAACCTGACCATCACAAAGCTCCGAACCCGGCAGGACCTGGCCCGGCTGATCGGCAGGCGGTTTGAATGCGATTCTGCCGAAGTGATCAACTATCTGAATTCCAATGATTCACTCGCTAAGCTTGATATAACCCCCGAGTTGGTGATGACGGTCGTACTCCCGGATACCTATACTTATTTCTGGAATACCTCACCGGGAGAGATCCTGGAACGACTGTCTGCGGAAAGCAAAAAATACTGGACAAAGGAGCGCCAGGCCCAGGCGCAAGCCCGCGGTTTGTCGCCGGAGCAGGCCTACATCCTGGCTTCGATTGTGGAAGAAGAAACGAATGCGCAGGCAGAAAAAGGAAATGTCGCTTCTGTTTACCTGAACCGGATCCGGCTGGGCATGCCCCTTCAGGCCGACCCTACGGTCAAGTTTGCCCTGCAGGATTTTAGCCTTAAACGGATTTACCAGAAACACCTGGCAGTGGAGTCGCCGTACAATACCTACCGGGTACAGGGACTGCCGCCGGGCCCCATCTGCACGCCTTCGAAAAAAACACTGGATGCGGTACTGGAAGCGCCCACGACCGACTACATTTATTTTGTGGCCAGTCCCAAATTCGACGGCACCCATGTGTTTACGACCGATTACAATGACCACCTGAAACACGCCCGCGTGTACCAGCAGGCGCTGAACGAACGCTTTGGGGGCGGTAAACCCTGATTATGTCTTTTTCCACCCGCTTCCGGCGCCGGCTGATCACCGCTTCCCCGGTAAAAAAGCTGATCCGCAAAAGCAAGCGTACGTACCTGCCGGGAGAGGATAAGATTTCCCTGTTTGAAGTGGGCCGCCCATTTATGGAGCAATTGCGCCGTACCAGCCTGATGGAGCGGGCCTCCGCCATTTCCTTTAATGTATTCATGGCCATACCGCCCACCCTCATCTTTATTTTTACCCTGGTCCCCTACCTGCCCATTGAAAAAGCCTTCATCCAGGAACTGTACGGCCTCATCCGCGACATTGTACCCGGCGAAAAAGACAATGCGGTGATCATTTCCTTCCTCGATGATTTTCTGAAACAGCCCCGGAATGAACTGCTTTCCTTTGGTCTGTTCCTGGCC
>DATAGL010000954.1:0-1908 GCA_036263755.1 Chitinophagaceae bacterium
AAATCATATGTGTCCGTACGCGCCTCATACGGAGATCTTTTCCAATACCGTACCATTTTGCGCCTACCTTTGCACCGCCAAATAACCCAACTATGCAATACAGAATTGAAAAAGACACCATGGGCGAAGTGCAGGTGCCTGCTGATGCCCTTTACGGCGCGCAAACCCAGCGCAGCATCGACAACTTCCGCATTGCCCAGGACATCAACCGCATGCCTAGAGAGATCATCCGCGCTTTCGCTTACCTCAAAAAAGCTGCGGCCCTCACCAACCAGGAAGCGGGCATTTTGCCCCGGGAAAAATCCGACCTCATCGGCAGGGTTTGCGACGAGATCCTGGAAGGTAAACTGGATGAATCCTTTCCGCTGGTCGTTTGGCAAACCGGCTCGGGCACCCAGAGCAACATGAACGTAAACGAAGTGATCGCCTACCGGGCCCATGTGCTCAACGGCGGTGCACTGACCGATAAAGATAAAGTACTGCATCCGAACGATGACGTGAACAAGTCGCAGTCGTCCAACGACACCTTTCCTACCGCCATGCACATCGCGGCCTACAAGATGCTGGTGGAAGTAACGATCCCCGGAATTGAACGGCTGCGCAACACGCTGGCCGAAAAAAGCAGGGCCTTCATGCAGGTGGTGAAGATCGGGCGTACCCACTTCATGGATGCCACACCCCTCACCCTGGGGCAGGAATTCAGCGGATATGTGTCGCAGCTCGACCACGGACTGAAGGCCATCCGCAACACCCTCCCGCACCTTTCGGAGCTCGCCCTCGGGGGCACGGCCGTAGGCACCGGCATCAACACGCCGGAAGGTTATCCGGAAAACGTAGCACGGCACATTGCAGCCCTGACCGGACTGCCCTTTGTAACGGCGGAAAATAAATTCGAGGCCCTGGCAGCGCACGACGCCATCGTGGAAGCACATGGCGCCCTGAAGACCGTGGCCGTGAGCCTGATGAAAATCGCCAACGACATCCGCATGCTGTCCAGCGGTCCCCGCTCGGGCATCGGCGAGATCCTTATTCCCGACAACGAGCCCGGTTCATCCATCATGCCCGGAAAGGTAAACCCCACACAGGTGGAAGCCCTGACCATGATCGCCGCCCAGGTGCTGGGCAATGACGTGGCCATCAACGTGGGCGGCGCCACCGGCCACTTTGAGCTCAACGTGTTCAAGCCGATGATGATCTACAACTTCCTGCACAGCGCCCGGCTCATTGGCGACGGCTGCGTATCGTTTACCGACAAGTGTGCGGCCGGCATCGAACCCATCGAAGCCAACATCAAAAAACACCTCGATAATTCGCTCATGCTGGTGACAGCGCTCAACCCGAAGATCGGTTACTATAAAGCCGCCGAGATCGCGCAGAAAGCACACAAGCAGGGCACCACCCTGAAAGAGATGGCCGTACAGCTGGGCTACCTCACCGAAGCCGAATTCGACGAGTGGGTGATCCCGGCAAACATGGTAGGCAAAATTCAGTGACGGGAAGCCGTACGATGTACGATTTACAATGTACGATGTACGATTTTTAGCAGACAGGTTCATCCGGAAATGAACGGAATCAACGCATAGCATTTACTAGAAGAACATCGTACACCGTACACCGTACACCGTACATAAAAAAGAGAAGCCCTCTGGCTTCTCTTTTTTATTGCCGGATGATCTGCCGGGTAACCAGCAAACCATTACGCGGGCTCTGCACCTGCAGGGTATAGGCCTGAGCGGGCCAGGACTGCATGCCGACCGGGAGTTCGGTAGTGCCTGCAGGCAAGTCCTGCCGGGCCGTGTATACCAGCCGGCCCTGTGCGTCGCGTAGGTGCACCGTCACCTGATCGGCTGTTGCCAGCGTAAGGCGCAGGCGCACCGCGGAGGTAGTGGGATTCGGGTATACCGAAAC
>DATAGL010000955.1:0-9482 GCA_036263755.1 Chitinophagaceae bacterium
ACAAGAGCACCGATGGCGGCACCACATGGACTCAGCTGAATACAGAGAGTTCCGGTTTTCCCCGCGGCCGTAGCGTTGGCCGGATCGGCATAGCCGTTTACCCGAAAAACCCGCAGGTAGTATATGCCATTGTCGACAACAACTTTCCCCGGCCCGACACGGCCAGCCGCAAAAAGGACACGCTGGCGTATGCGCTCCAGGACTTCGAAAAGATCAGCCGCGATTCTTTTTCCCGGCTCGACCCGGCCCGGCTGGATACCTTCCTTAAGCGCAACCGGCTGTATCCCCGCTTTACGGCCCGTATGGTGATGGAACGCGTTTCCAACGGTACCCTCCCGCCCGATGCCCTCTATCAGTACCTGTATGATGCCAATGCTGCCCTGTTCAATACGCCCATTATCGGCGCGGAGGTTTACAGAAGCGATGACGGCGGTCGTTCCTGGAGAAAGACCCATACAAAAGGACTGCCCGGTCTGTACAATACGTATGGCTATTATTTCGGAAAGATCTACGTCTCGCCGGTGAACCCCGATAAGATCGTGCTGCCCGGTTACGATATGCAGCTGTCCACCGACGGAGGGAAAACTTTTGTACGCATGGATAAGGAAAACGTGCATGCCTACCACCATGCTGCCTGGATCAACCCGAAGCGCGACAGTCACATCTTCAGCGGCAACGACGGCGGACTGAACATCACTTATGACGACGGGGCCCACTGGTTCAAAGCCAACAGTCCGGCGGTAGGCCAGTTCTACGCGGTAGCCGTGGATGAAGCGCGGCCGTATAACGTTTACGGAGGCCTGCAGGACAATGGCGTATGGTGGGGACCTTCGACGTACAAGGCCAATCCGGCCTGGCTGGAAACCGGGGCCTACCCCTATAAAAGCCTGCTTGGTGGCGACGGCATGCAGGTCCAGGTGGATACCCGCGACAATGCCACGGTATATTCCGGTTACCAGTTCGGGAATTACAGCCGGTACAGCCGGCTTCAGCCTTCGTCCGGCGCCCGCTCCATTACCCCGCGGCGGCAGCTCGGCGAACCCGCCCTGCGCTTTAACTGGCAGACACCGGTCTGGCTGAGCCGCCACCAGCAGGATATCCTGTATTTTGGCGCCAACAAGCTGTTCCGTTCCTTCGACAAAGGGGATACGATGATCGCGATCTCCGGCGACCTCACTAATGGATACAAAGCCGGCGATGTGGCTTTTGGTACCCTGACCACCATCACCGAATCACCCCGCCGTTTTGGCCTCCTGTATACCGGTTCAGACGACGGAAAGATCCATGTATCCAAAGACGGCGGAAGCACCTGGACGCTGGTTTCAGGCCCCGTTAAAAAAGGAGTTTCGCTGCCGCAGGGGCTTTGGGTCAGCCGGGTGACCGCTTCGGCTTTCAGTGAAGGCAGGGTGTATGCCGCCCTCAACGGGTACCGGAATGACGACTTCCGCCCCTACCTCTACCGCAGCGAGGATTACGGGCTGACCTGGATCGCCATCGGAACCGACCTGCCCGCCGAACCCATTAATGTTGTAAAAGAAGACCCGAAGCATTCCGGTATTTTATATGTGGGCACCGATGGCGGACTGTACGTTTCCCTGGACCGCGGCGCTACCTTTATGGCCTGGAACAATGGCCTGCCGCGTTCCGTACCGGTACATGATATAGTTATCCAGGAGCGGGAGAACGAAATTGTCGTGGGAACCCACGGGCGCAGTATCTACATTGCCAAACTGGACGAGATTCAAAAAGCAGCCACCCGAAATCAACAGCCATGATAAAAATAACCGCAATCCTGGGCCCGGTCATCCTGTTGCTCAGTGCCTGCTCGGAAAGCACCCGGAATATCCCCACCGCACAGCCGGCAACCGACAGCATTCAACAACTCGTATTCGGCCGGTTCTGCGGGATGTGCCGGGGTGTTTGCGCCCCGATGTACAAAGTAGATTATACCCGCGGGCAGGTGTTCCTGGATACGACCGACAGTTATTTCAAAAACAATGGGGTCGTCCGGTTCCCGGAAGCAGCACTGGCGCCGGATGCATTCGCAAAGGTGAGCCGATTGGCGCAGACGTTGCCGGCGGTACTGCGGAGCAGCAGTGACAGTACGTTCGGATGCCCTGATTGCGCCGATGGTTGCGGACTGTATCTGGAGGTAACCTCCACCAAAGGCACCGGCAAGTTCCGGATCGATTACCAGACGGAGAACCTGGAAGGCGCGGTAAAACCCTATGCCGATTCCCTGCGTGCCGTATTTCTTGAGCTGTACCAGCGGTAACTGCCGGTTTGACGTGGGAAAAGGTTAGGCATTAAATATGCAATCCTTTTCCAAAAAAAGCACGGAAATGAGCAAGACCAACCTGATCGGAATCGATACGGTAAAGGCCCAGGAACTGGGCGAAAAACTAAACACCCTGCTGTCCAATTACCAGGTATTTTATATCAATGCACGGGGTTTTCACTGGAACATCACCGGCGAAAAATTCTTTGAACTGCATGCCAAGTTCGAGGAACTGTATACCGACGCCCAGGAAAAAATAGATGAAATTGCCGAGCGCATCCTTACCATCGGCGGTGTGCCGGTACATTCCTTCACGGCTTACCTGCAGCGGGCCTCTATCAAGGAAGTCACCAATGTTTCGGAAGGCAAATCCGCCATTGAGCACGTACTGCTCGGCTTCCAGATCCTTATCGGTCTCGAGCGCGAGCTGATGCATCATGCCGGTGAATCGGGCGATGAAGGCACCAGCGCGCTCATGAGCGATTATATCCGTCAGCAGGAAAAACTGGTTTGGATGTATTCGGCCTATTTAAAATAACCGGGCGCAAAGAAACCCGGCATTGGTGTCCGTATACCTTCCCGTAGTAAAACGGTTCATGCGAACCGTTTCCCTTTAATGGTTACACGTAACCGGTACCGGTTGCCATTGATAGATCCACATAAAGCGAAAACAATTCAGTACAAAGCGAACAGTCTAAAAGCATTCCTTACTTCCCAGCAACTGGCCGACGGCGTCCGGACCACCCTTGCCGTATCCTCACCCGCGCTGGTAGCCGGCTCAATGGGCTACCTGGAAGCAGGAATGACGCTTTCCCTGGGAGCCGTGTGCGTCAGCATTCCCGACCTGCCCGGTCCTCCCGTACACCGGAAGAATACCGCGCTGGCCTGCCTTGTTTTTATCACCCTCACGGCCGTACTGACCATTTTCGCACGGCAGCACGGGGTAGTGCTTGGCCTGCTCGTATTCCTGGCTTCCCTGTTCTATTCGCTGTTCAACGTTTACGGAATGCGGGCCTCGGCCGTCGGCAGTGCGGCGCTGCTGGTGCTCGTCCTGACCATGGACCAGCCTCTCGGGGTCAGAGATATTCCCTTTTATGTAGCGCTGCTGGGGGCAGGCGGTCTGTGGTACGCGGCCATCAGCCTAGCCTCCTACCACCTGGCGCCGTACCGGCCTGCGCAGCGTGCCCTGGGTGAATATATCCGTTCCATGGCTGCCTTCCTGCGGGTAAAGGCGGCTTTTTATGATACCAGCCTGGACCTGGAAAAAAACTTTAGGGAATTGCTGGCCCTGCAGGTGCAGGTCCATGAAAAGATGGACCAGGTGCGGGAGCTCCTTTTTAAAACCCGTACGATCGTTCAGGAATCCACCCCCGAAGGGCGGCGGCTGCTGCTGATCTTTTCCGAATCGGTTGACCTGTTCGAAGAGATTTCAGCCATCTATTACAATTATACCACCCTGCGGCAGCAGTTCGGCGCCACCGGGTTGCTGGAGCCCATATCCCGGCTCATCCGCCAGGCTGCTGACGACCTGGAGGCACTGGGCATTGCCGTGCAAAGCAGCACCCTTTTTACCCCGCAGAATTTCAGCAACGAATTGTCCGGTCACCGGGCCCGGGCCGATCACTATGCGGAAGAAAACGGGGTCAGCGTAGTGGTGTTTAAAAAAATCCTGGTGAACCTGCGCCGTATTACCGGCCGCATCCACGACATCAGCCGTTACCTGCACAACCGGGAACAAAAAGAACTGCCCGCCGGGCGCCGCGAGTACCACCGGTTTGTCGGCCACCAGAGCCTGGATCCGAAGATCTTCCGCGATAACCTCACCTTTCGCTCATCGGTATTCCGACATGCGCTCCGGGTGGCCATCGCCTGCCTGGCCGGATTTATTACTGCCCGGCTGGTGGCCCAGAACACACACAGCTACTGGATCCTGATGACCATCACCTTTATGGTTAAGCCGGCCTTTTCCCTCACCCGGCAGCGGAATATGGAGCGGGTTACCGGTACCCTGGCGGGCGGAGCGCTGGGCTTTGTGCTCCTGCTGTTCATACAGGATTCCACCTTCCGCCTGGTATTGCTGATCCTGTTCATGCTGGGTACGTACACGTTTCAACGGAAGCAGTACCTGGTGTCCGTCATCTGCATGACGCCCATGATCCTGATCCTTTTTTCCTTTCTCGGGGTCGGCTTTACCGGGCTGTTGCGGGAACGGTTGCTCGATACGGTGATCGGCTGCCTTATAGCGCTGGCAGCCGCTTACTTCCTGTTCCCCGACTGGGAAAAGGACCAGATAAAGCAATTTCTGGCGGCCATGCTGAAGGCCAATACCGCCTACCTGGAAAAAGTACGTGACCTGTGTAAAGGAATCCCTGTGCCGGATACCGAATACCGGCTGGCGCGTAAAGGCGTGTATGTGGCAGCAGCGGATCTGGCAGCGGCATTTCAGAGAATGTTATCGGAACCCGCGCGGCAGCAGCACCGGCAACAGGACCTGCACCGCTTCCTCGTATATAATCACATCCTTTCTTCCAACCTGAGCAGCGTTGCGGGCAGCCTGCGCCAGCGAAAGAATGCCGCAGGACCCATGCGTGGCTGTCAGGTGGCAGATATGGTCCGGGCAGAACTCCTGGAAAGCCAGCGGCTGCTGGATCCCGGGCTGGAGCTGGAACCGAAACCCATTGGGGGGAAAGATTTGCCGGCCGGCGGAAACGGGCCGGAAGACGCAGATGCAGCGCTGATCACGGAACAGTTTCTCTTTTTAAAAGGAATTGCCGCCTCAATCCGGAAGACCACGCAGGAACTTACTTCCGAAGCAGCCATTCAATCGCCAGCTCGTAACCGGTGAGTCCCAGTCCGAAGATACTGCCGGCCGCCTTGGCCGAAACATGCGAGAGCTTCCGGAAATCCTCACGGGCATGCACATTCGAAATATGCACTTCCACCACCGGAGCGGTCACGGCGGCAACGGCATCCCCGATGGCCACAGAGGTGTGCGTATACCCTGCGGGATTCAGTACAATTCCGTCCACTGCATAGCCCACACGCTGGATCTCGTTGATCAGCTCCCCTTCCACATTGCTCTGGTAATAGCTGAATGCCACCTGCGGGTAGCGTTCCTGCAATTCCTGGAAGAACTGCTCAAACGTACGGCTGCCGTAAATATCGGTTTCCCGCTGCCCCAGCAGGTTCAGGTTGGGTCCGTTGATGATGGCGATACGCATACGGGAATGTTTTGAAGTTCGAATGGGCACCTGTTCAGTACCGGGCAAGGATTTGGGAAGATGTTGGGATTTAATTTCGCGCAGAGGGAAGAAGAAAAGGAGCCAATGAGGTATTTCTCTGCGTCCTCCTTTCCTCTGCGCGAAACCCGGCTGGAAGGGCCCCGTTTACACCAGTCCCTGCTTCCGGATGGATTCGATAAAGTCGTCGAACAGGTAACGGCTGTCGTGCGGGCCCGGGGCACTCTCGGGGTGGTACTGCACGGAAAACGCAGGTTTGTTTTTGATGCGGATGCCTTCGATGGATTGATCGTTCAGGTTCACGTGCGTGATCTCGATATGGTCGGCATTCCGGACCGCTTCCGGATCCACACCGAAGCCATGGTTCTGGGTGGTGATCTCGCATCGGCCGGTGAGCAGGTTCTTAACCGGGTGGTTCATCCCGCGGTGGCCGTGGTGCATCTTAAAGGTCGGTATGCCGTTGGCCAGGGCCAGCAGCTGATGGCCGAGGCAGATGCCGAAGGTCGGCTTATCTTCCTCGAGAATGCCCTTTACCGTGTCGATGGCATAATCCATAGCGGCAGGGTCGCCGGGACCGTTGGAGATGAAATAACCCGCCGGGCTGAAGGCTTTCAGTTCTTCCAGGGGCGTTTTGGCCGGGAACACTTTTACAAAGGCACCGCGCTCCACCATGCAGTTCAGGATGTTGCGCTTGGTACCATAATCCAGAACGGCAATGCGGATGGGAGACGCAGGATCGCCCAGTTCGTAGGGCACATTGGTGCTGACGATGGAGGCCAGCTCCAGTCCGTCCATGCTCGGCACATCGGCCAGCTTCGCTTTTAACACTTCGGCATCGAGGATCTCCGAGGAAATGATGCAGTTCATGGCGCCCTTGTTGCGTACCGCTGTTACCAAGGCCCGGGTATCCACCCCTTCGATCGCCACGATGTTCTGCTTTTTAAGGTATTCGTCGAGCGAACCCTGTGCACGCTTGCGCGAGTAGAGCTCTTCCAGGTTCCGGCCGATCAGCCCCTTGATCTTCACGTTGTCGGATTCCACATCTTCCAGGTTCACGCCGTAGTTGCCGATGTGCACGTTGTTCATGATCAGCACCTGGCCATAATAACTGGGATCGGTAAAAACTTCCTGGTAACCGGTCATGCCGGTGTTGAAGCAGATTTCTCCGCCCGTGGTGCCGATGGCGCCATAGGCCTTGCCGTAACAGGTGGTTCCGTCTTCCAGAACTAATACTGCGGTGTAGTCTAATTTCATGAGTGCTTTCGGTTCTTTTTAGTGTTTCCGGCGCCGGGCCGCCGGCGTCATGTCAAAACAAATTGCGCAAAAATAAAGGAAGCCGGCGACACTCGACCGGCTTCCTTTATTTGTTTTCAAGATTTTATCAACCCTGCTGCTCTTCCGTTACCGGTGCGGGCGTGGGCTCCTGTTTGGCTGTGTACACCTCTTCTTCTTCCTGCTTCTTCCGTCCGCGGAAGAACTTAATCAGCGCTCCGCCCAAGGCAATGGCCCCCAGCACAATGAACTTGAAGAACTTCATGATGACGGCAAAAAACCCGGCCTTGGCCAGTACCTTGCCGGCCACCAGGCCCCCGATGGTCCAGGCAGCCACCTCATCGGTGCTGGAGTCGAAGTCGCTGTACCGGTTACCTTCCGAAAAAGATACCATGTTCAGCATATTATCAATATTGGCATTGACGCTGGGCAGGGCGCTCATGTCGGACACGGCCTGTAGGATCAGTACACCTTTGCGTCCCAATACCCGGATATCATAATTCAGGATATGCTCTTCCTGATCGGCCACCCGGATCTCCTTGGCCCAATGCAGCACTTTTTTATTCTTGTCGTAAAAAGGTGTGGCCGCCCAGCCAATGAGTTCCATGGAAGTAAGCCCCTCCTTGATCCGCTGCTCATTCGCCTCTTTATTGCCTGCTTTCATTTCCGTCAGCAGTTCGGCATAATCAATATCATCGGCATCGCTGTCCTTTACGTAACCCATGGCTTCATATTCCACCACGAAGGCAAAGCTGGAAGAAGTGGCGGAGCTGCTGTCCGGAAAGATGAGGCCCAGGGCGATCTGTCCTTTCTGGTTCCCCCATACTTCTTCGATCACGTAACGGGCTTCGGAAGCCTCCAGGAATTTAAAGCCTTTAGGAACCTTGATGGTAGCGAGGCCATCGGCCAGTGTAAAGGATCCGGTTTTGTAATGCAGCCTGCTTTCAATGGAGTCGTAGATGCGGGTGAGCTCCGCTTTCAATTCTAAAGAGTCTACAGGATCTCCTGCCCGCACGAGCAGGGATGCGGCACAGAAAAGTGCCAGGAACAAAGATCTCATAAGTGTTAGTTGGTTTGAGCGGACAATATAGAAAAACCGAAGAGAAAAAGGAATGATTAACCCATTAATTGTTCGCACCGGGCAGACAGTTAGTGATGCTTAGGGCAAATAAAAAAGGCAGAACCGGAGTTCTGCCTTTGTAAATAGATCAGTGCGGGCATCAGGAAGGCTGCAGCTCGGTAGCTTCCGGCTGGGCTTCAGCGGCGGCGGTAGCTTCGGTAGCGGGAGCGGCTTCAGTAGTTGCACCTTCGGCAGGAGCGGCTTTTTTACGGCTGCCACCGGCACGGCGGGTACGCTTGCCTGTCTCTTTCTTCTCTTCTTTGCCTTTACCGTAGATTTCGTTGAAATCCACCAGCTCGATCATGGCCAGTTCGGCATTGTCGCCGGGGCGGGTGCCCAGCTTGATGATGCGGGTGTAGCCACCGGGACGGCCGGCCACTTTGGCGCTGATCACATCGAACAGCTCCTTGATGGCTTCTTTGTCCTGCAGGTAGCTGAATACTACCCGGCGCTGGTGCGTGGTGTTCTGCTTGCTCTTGGTGATCAGGGGCTCGGCATAAATGCGCAGGGCCTTGGCCTTGGCCAGGGTCGTTACAATACGCTTGTACTGGAACAGCTGGCAGGTCAGGTTGGCCAGCAGGGCCTCGCGGTGCGCTTTCTTGCGGCCCAAATTGTTGATCTTGTCTCCGTGACGCATGACGTTTAGTTTTTAGTTCAGCTGCACCGTGTCAAGGAATTGCAGCTTGTTGGAAATGTTCCTCTGTTCGAGGGGTTTGTTAAGTCAAAAGGCAAAAGTGAAAACCCATAAGTATTTACTTTTTACCTTCTGACCTTATTTGGAAAACCAAGTAGCAAAGAACACTTTTTGGTTTTGCCTTTTCACTTTTGACTTAAAGGATGCTTCAACTAGAAATCATCTTTATCGACGCCCAGCTTGCTCAGGTCCATGCCGAAATGGAGGCCGCGCTCGGTAAGCACCTGCTCGATCTCGGAAAGGGACTTCTGGCCGAAGTTGCGGAATTTCATCAGGTCTTCCTGCTCGTACTGAACCAGCTCGCTAAGCGAGTTGATCTTGGCGGCTTTCAGGCAGTTGAAGGCGCGTACGGAAAGATCGAGGTCTTCCAGCGGGGTCTTCAGCACTTTACGCAGCTGAAGGGTCTGCTCGTCCACGATATCCTCCTTCTTCTCTTCCTTGTTGTCGAAGGTGATGTTTTCGTCGGTGATGATCATCAGGTGCTGGATGAGGATCCGGCTGGCCTGCTTCACGGCTTCCTCCGGGTGGATGGTGCCGTCGGTGGTCACTTCCATAACGAGTTTCTCGTAGTCGGTGCGCTGCTCCACGCGGGTATTCTCGATGCTGTACTTCACGTTCTTGATCGGCGTGTAGATGGCATCCACGGGAATGTAACCCAGGGGCGCATCTTTCGGCTTGTTCTCTTCCGCCGGCACATAACCGCGGCCGCGGCCGATGGTCAGTTCGATGTCCAGCTTGGAGGAATTATCCAGCGTGCAGATGAGCAGGTTGGGGTTCATTACCTGGAACGACTGGGTTCCTTCAGCCAGCATGCCGGCCGTGAACTCAGTGCGGTTCTTTATGGAAAGTGTGATCTTTTCGTTTTGAACCTCGTGGTCG
>DATAGL010000956.1:0-3242 GCA_036263755.1 Chitinophagaceae bacterium
ACTTCAAGATCTTCGGCATCGATAAGTACGTGATGCGCCTGTCACTGCATTCCCCGGAAAAGCTGGGCGTCAAGTACGTCAATGAGCCGGAACTCTGGAAGGAAACCGAGGAAATGGTGCGCAACGTGCTGGTGGAATCGAACATTCCCTTTGTAGAGGTGCAGGATGAAGCCGCCTTTTACGGTCCGAAGATCGACGTCCAGATTTACAGCGTCATCGGGCGGGAATTTACCCTGGCCACCAACCAGGTGGACTTTTCCCAGGGCCGGAGCTTTAAGCTGCAGTACACCTCCAAGGAAAATACGGCCGAGACCCCGCTGATCATCCACCGGGCCCCGCTGGGCACCCATGAGCGGTTCATCGGTTTCCTGCTGGAGCACTATGCCGGGAAGCTACCGGTATGGATCGCCCCGGTACAGGTGAAAATCCTCCCGATTTCGGACAAGTTTCTCGATTATGCCCAAACAGTTTTGCATCAATTGAAAAAATTAGATATTCGTGTGGAAATTGATGACCGGAACGAGAAGATCGGCAAGAAGATCCGCGACACCGAACTGGGACGCGTACCCTACATGCTGATCGTTGGAGAGAAGGAAGCCGCCGAAGGCAAAGTGGCCATCCGCCGACAGGGCAAGGGTGACCTGGGTGCCCGCCCCGTGGAGGAATTCGCCGCCGAGCTGAAGGAAGAGATCCGGGAACGCCGGGCAGAGTAATTGCATGTGGAGAGTGGAATCGGGAGTTTGGGTATTAGGAAAGGGGAGTTGATCAGTTGATTAGTTGAAGGGTTGAAAAGTTGATTGGAATGGCGCCCTGAACTTGCGAACACGTGAACTTGCGAACACGTGAACGGGTGAACTTGTAAACGGATGGACGGTCAGATGCTGCTCCGGTGGCTCCGTCCTTAGTTATAGACGATTGGCAGAACAATAAAATAAAAAGAAATGATCCGCGAAGCGGGCCGACTGCCGACGGCTAGCTGCGGAACCAGCATTATGGCATTACCTAACAAAGGAGGATTCAACAGAGGTGGCTTCAGGGGCCGTTTTGTACCCCGCAAAGAGCCCGAGCACCGCATCAACCATTTTATCCGGGTACCCCAGGTTCGCCTGGTCGGCGACAATGTAACGGTGGGCGTATACCCCACGCAGGAAGCGCTGAAAATGGCCCAGGAACAGCAGCTCGACCTGGTGGAAATATCCCCGCAGGCCGATCCCCCGGTATGCAAGATCATCGACTACAACAAGTTCCTCTACGATAAGAAGAAGAAGGACAAGGAGATGAAGGCGAAGGCGAAGACGACCGAAATGAAGGAGATCCGCTTTACGCCCAATACCGACGACCATGATTTCGACTTCAAGTCGAAGCATGCCGAAAACTTCCTAAAAGAAGGCAACAAGGTGAAAGCCTACGTGCAGTTCAAGGGGCGGGCCATCCAGTTCAAGGACCGCGGCGAGCTCCTGCTGCTGAAATTCGCCGAGCGCCTGGCGGAATTCGGTTCGCTGGAAAGCATGCCCAAGCTCGAAGGAAAGCGGATGCTGGCCATCTTCACCCCAAAGGGTGCAAAGAAAAAAGCCTGATCTTTGGCGCTCTGCGCCTGAATACATAAGTTTAACCGCAGCTCTGCCGCTGCGGTTTTTTTTATGGATATAGCCTTCATCCGGGCATTTTGCCTGCAGTTGCCCGCCGTTACCGAAGAAATCAAGTGGGGCGCCGACCTCGTATTTTCCGTCGGCGGAAAGATGTTCTGTGTAGCCGCCACGGAGCCGCCGTTCCAATGTTGCTTCAAGGTTCCGGACGAGGAATTCGAAATTCTTTCGGTGCAACCCGGCTTCCGGCCGGCCCCTTACCTGGCCCGGGCCAGATGGGTGGCCGTTACCGAGCCCGGCCGCCTGAGCCGCTCCGGCTGGGAAACTTATATCCGGGGCAGCTACGAACTGGTGGTGGCCCGGCTGACGCGGAAGGCGAGGGGGGAGTTGGGGATCGGGTAACCGGAATTGGGTGTTGAGAATTGGGAATTTGGCCCTCCTGCAGGTTAAATTTTATAAAAAGCGTGAAGCTTATGACTCGTATAGTCCTGAAAACCAATTCCCAAATCCAAATTCCCAATTCCTTACCGCTCAACCAATAGAATATTTGATTACCTTCGCGCTCCGCTCGCCTGAGCGACCATTGCCTGAAGAGGCCCCATAAGTGTGGCGCCGGTGCGCCAACGCCTCAAGGGTGTAACAATAACAAAGGGTAAATATGCCTAAGGTAAAAACGAATTCCAGTGCCAAAAAGCGTTTCAAAGTAACGGGCACCGGAAAGATCACGCACCAGAAATCCTTCAAGCGTCACATTCTGACCAAAAAATCGAACAAACGGAAACGGCACATGGCCAAGGACGGCGTCGTAGCAAAAGCCAATATGGACTTTGTCATGCGTCTTCTGCGCCTGAAATAAGCTTTAAGCTGCGAGCTGCAAGCTTCAAGCAGCAGCCCCGCTGAAACATTCAACCTTAAACTTTAAACTTACTTTCATATGCCTCGTTCCGTTAATGCCGTTGCTTCCAAAGCGCGCAGAAAAAGAATCCTCAAGCAAGCCAAGGGCTTCTATGGCAAGCGTAAAAACGTTTACACGGTTGCCAAAAACGTAGTTGAAAAAGGGATGACCTACATGTACGTAGGCCGCAAGCTGAAAAAGCGCGAATACCGCCGGCTGTGGATTGCCCGTATCAACGCCGCCGTCCGCGAAGAAGGCCTGACCTACTCGCAGTTCATCAACCTGCTCGGCAAAAAAGGGATCACCCTCGACCGTAAGGTCCTTGCCGACCTGGCCATGAACAACCCCGAAACCTTCAGAGGAATCGTCGCCCAGGTCAAGTAATGAGCGATGCCCCATATTGCGAGCCGGATGCTGTAAAGCATTCGGCTCTTTTTTTGTATAAAAGAATACATTTGTAACCAATCGTTCACGGAACAACCCCAAAAGCTTAATGACCAATTCCTACATCGACCTCGTACAGCAGACCTTCAATTTCCCCCAGGAAGGCCTTCAGGTTAAAGAGGGTTATCTTCAATTTAACGGTCTGGACATCAAAGCGCTCATCGACAAGTACGGTACGCCCATGAAGCTGACCTACCTGCCGAAGATCGGGATGCAGATCAATAAGGCCAAGCAGATGTTCGCCAATGCCTTCAAAAAGTTCAAGTATGAAGGCGAGTACCATTACTGCTACTGCACGAAGAGCTCGCATTTCTCCT
>DATAGL010000957.1:0-1641 GCA_036263755.1 Chitinophagaceae bacterium
CCGGCGCGTTTACCCTGCGGGACCGCGACTATACCGGCGGCGCCACTGTGATGGTGGAGGAGTACAAGCGCCCCCGCTTTTATGCCGAATGGAAACCGGTGGAAGGTTCCTACGGGCTGGGCGATAGTATAACGGTAACCGGTAATGCCCAAGCCTATGCCGGCAATGCCCTGCCCGGCGTACCGGTGCGGTACCGTGTGACCCGCCTGGCCCGTTTTCCCTACCCCTGGTACGGGCGCGGTACCGGCCCGGCGCAGCAGCCCCAGGAAATCGCACACGGCGAAACGGTGACCGACGCTTCCGGACGCTTTACGGTAACGTTTGCCGCCCTGCCCGACCGGAGCATTGACCCGAAAACCCTGCCCGTATTCGACTACCGGGTACAGGCGGACGTGACCGACATCAATGGGGAAACGCGCAGTGCCGAGCAGACCCTGTCGGCCGGTTACCGGTCGGTATTGCTGCAGGCGACCTTGCCGGAGCGCCTCGTTGCCGACAGCCTGGCCACCCTGCCCGTGCGCACGCAGAACATGCAGGGTACCTACCTGCCTTCCCGGGTGACCGTACAGGTACACCGCCTGCAGCCCGAACAGCGCCTGCTGCGTCCCCGCTACTGGCAGCAGCCCGACCAGTTCGTGATGGACAAAGCGGAATACGTACGCCTGTTCCCGAACGATATTTATGCGAACGAGCATGAATACCGCCACTGGCCTCTTGCCGAACAAGTTGTTCAGCATTCCGATTCCACCCGCCCCGACGGAAGGCTCCCGCTGCCGGCCCGTACCTGGGCGCCCGGCTTTTACCGCCTGCGCTTTACGACTACCGATGCGGAAGGCCGGCCCGTAGAAAGCGACCACTTCGTGGAAGTGTATGACCCCAAAAACCGCACCCTGGCCCGTCCCGAATACCTGTGGGCAGCCGGCACCGGAGCGCCCGCCGAGCCGGGTACTACGGCTACGGTGCAGATCGGCTCCAGCGCATCCGAAGTTTTTGTCGTGCAGGACATCAGCCGACTGGAGGATCCGGAGGCAGCGGGTAAAGGAAAAACAAAAGAACTGACCTACCTCGCCGTGAACGGCGAAAAGAAAAGCCTTTCCTTTCCCGTACGGGAACAGGACCGCGGCGGCTTCGACGTTACCTATTTCTTTGTAAAGGACAACCGCCTGTTCCAGGTTACCGATATCGTGCGCGTGCCCTGGACGAATAAGCAGCTCCAGGTACGCTGGGGTACCTTCCGCGACAAGCTCCTCCCGGGGGCGAAGGAAACGTGGACCGTAACGATTTCGGGTGCGAAAGGCGAACAGGCGGCCGCCGAGCTCCTGGCCGGCATGTATGACGCTTCCCTCGACCAGTTCACCGGCCATCAATGGGAAAGGCCCGGCATCTGGCCGGAACTGAACTATGCAGAGCCCTGGAACGGACTGTACAATTTTGCGGCGGTAGCTTCCGACCTGCACGGGGGCATGAGCTGGACGACACGCACGGTGATCCGGGAATACGACTACCTGCTTGGGTTCCGCGGCCAGCCCATTCATCGCTGGCGGAACAAGAAAGAGCTGGAAAAAGCCCGGATGAACGGCTCGTTGAGCCTGAATCATCTTTCCGGCGACGGAGCCCAGTACGACGACCAGGATTTCAGTG
>DATAGL010000958.1:0-5877 GCA_036263755.1 Chitinophagaceae bacterium
CTCCATTCCAACTTCATTTCGTTCGAAGACGGTGGTGCCCTTGCCCTGAAAGGTGCCGATGTGCTGAAAAACAACTGGTTCTTCCTGTTTGTGGATGCCATGAACGAGCACAAGGTGCCGGTATTCGGATTCGAGTCGCTGAAGAACTTCCGGTTCAATACGGCCAAGCCGTCCACACACATTTTTATCTCCTCCAATACCGACTGGTTCGACGCCAAGGTGGACATCGTGTTCGGCGACCAGAAGGTCAGCGTGGCCGATGTGAAAAAGGCCCTGGCCAACAAACAGCAGTTCGTACAGCTGAACGACGGCACCCTGGGCATCCTGCCCGAGGAGTGGCTGAAGAAATACGCCCTGCTGTTCCGCGTGGGCGAAGGCAAGGCCGACAAGCTGAAGCTGTCGCGCTACCACCTCAGCGTAATCGATGAGCTGTACGAGAACCGCGATGAAGAAGAGCTGACCATTCAGCTGGAGGCCAAATACGAAAAGCTGCGCGAGTACCACGAGATCAAGGAGCTGCCGGCACCCGAGAACCTGCAGCCCATCCTGCGCCCCTACCAGGTGGCCGGCTTCCAGTGGCTCAACTACCTGCACGAAGTGCGGTGGGGCGGCATCCTGGCCGATGATATGGGTCTGGGTAAAACCGTGCAGGCGCTTTCCTTCCTGCTGCACTATTACGAAACCTATGATACGCTGAAGGCCCTGGTGGTTTGCCCCACGACGCTGATCTACAACTGGGAAAACGAGATCAAGAAATTCACGCCCAAGCTGACCTACCATATTCATCATGGCCCGCTGCGCAACAAGAGCGTGGCCGAGCTCATGGAGCACAATGTGATCATCACCACGTATGGCACCCTGCGCAGCGACATCAAGCTGTTCCTCCAGATCCCGCTCGATTACGTGGTGCTGGACGAATCGCAGGCCATCAAGAACCCCGCATCCAAGGTGACAAAAGCGGCTGCCCTGCTGCAGGCCCGCCACCGCCTCTGTATGAGCGGTACTCCGCTGCAGAACAACACGTTTGATATCTACGCGCAGATGAACTTCCTGAACCCGGGAATGCTGGGTACGATGGAATTCTTCCGCCAGGAGTTTGCCATTCCCATCGACAAGTTCGGGGAGCAGGAACAGAAGGAGCACCTGAAGAAAATCCTGTACCCGTTCATACTGCGGCGTACGAAAGAGCAGGTGGCCAAAGACCTGCCGGCCAAGACCGAGCAGATCCTCTTCTGCGAAATGGGCGACGAGCAGCGCCAGATCTACGACGCCTACCGCAACGACTTCCGCAACAAGATCATGGGCACCATCGAGGAGCAGGGCATCCAGAAATCGCAGCTGACGATCCTGCAGGGCCTGATGAAGCTCCGCCAGATCTGCGACTCGCCGGCCATCCTCAATGAAACGGAAAAGTTCGAGAACCACTCCATCAAGCTCGACGAGCTAGCCCGCGAGATCGCCGAAAACATCGGCAACCACAAGGCCCTGATCTTCTCGCAGTTCCTGGGCATGCTGGGGCTCATCCGCGAAAAGCTTACCGAACTCGGCATCAAATACGAATATTTCGACGGCAGCACTTCGGCGCCCGACCGCGAAAAAGCAATCCAGAGCTTCCAGAACGACGACGATGTCCGGGTGTTCCTCATCTCGCTGAAAGCAGGGGGCGTGGGTCTGAACCTGACAGCGGCCGACTATGTGTACCTCGTGGACCCCTGGTGGAATCCCGCCGTAGAGCAGCAGGCCATCGACCGGACGCACCGCATCGGGCAGACGAAAAACATCTTTGCCTACCGCATGATCTGTAAGGATACCATTGAGGACAAGATCATGCAGCTCCAGGAGCGCAAGCGCCTGCTGGCCAAAGAGCTCATTGCCGATGATGCTTCATTTGTAAAGGCGCTGAGCCGCGAGGACGTGGAATACCTGTTCTCGTAAATCGCGGATGACGCTGATTTTTTTCGATGTACGATTTACGATTTACGGTGTACGGTGTACGATGTACGATGTGTTTACAGGTATCGTGGTGTTCTCTTGACTGTTACAGAGTTTCGCGCAGAGCACGCAGAAAAAAGGAGGGCGCAGAGAGCTATTTTCTTTGAGTGGCCCAGCGCCTTCCCGCTTTGGCGGGACAAGCGCCTGCGCACGATGATCAGATTAAAGGAGAAAAGCACGCTGTGCTGGCCTAAGCTAAGATCCAAACTAAAGGATTGTATATGCGCGCGGGCCGCCTGCCCACGCGGACCTGTGCCGCCACAGGCGGTAGCGATTGGGGCAGGCTTGAACTTTTTTGGTTCTTTTTTGCTTCAAGGCAAAAAAGAACAAACTAGTATGCGGAGGGCCGCATAGCCATAAATGCTCAATACAATAAAGCGTGCTGCTTCAAGTGTTTCTGACCGATCGTCCAGATCAAAGACCCCTTATCAAGCTGTTAACGTTATTTAACCGGTGTAAACATTCCTTGCGAATAACTTCGTAGCTCATTCACCTGCTTATGAAAAGGCTATTCCTTTTTGCATTTTTTCTCTTTGCCGTTCAGTGCCTGCACGCGCAGAAAGCGCCGGGTACTGTCCGGGGCACGCTGAAAGATTCGGCTTCCGCTTCCGGACTGCACGATGCCACGGTATCGGTCCTCACTGTCAAGGACTCCTCCCTCGTTTCCTTCACGCTGTCGTCGAACAGCGGGTATTTCGAAATAAAGAACCTCGCGCCCGGCGAATACCTCCTGATGGTTTCCTACCAGGGATTTGAAACGCTGCGCAGGCCGTTCTCCGTTACGGAAGCGGCACCGGTGGCAGAGCTGGGAGCGGTGAAGCTGCGCCAGGATTATAAGATGCTGGGCGAGGTGATCGTTAAAGACGACGCGCCGGTGAAGATCAAAGGCGATACGCTGGCCTATAATGCCGATGCCTTCAAGACCAAGCCCAATGCCACGGTGGAAGACCTGCTGAAGAAACTGCCCGGAGTGCAGGTGGAGCGCGACGGTACGGTGAAGGCGCAGGGCGAGAATGTACAGAAAGTGTACGTGGACGGGAAAGAGTTCTTCTCCAACGATCCGAAGCTGGCTACCAAGAACCTCACCGCCGATATGATCGACCAAGTGGAAGTGTTTGATGATATGAGCGAGCAGGCGAAGTTCAACCGCATTGACGACGGCAGCCGCACCAAGGCCATCAACCTGAAGCTGAAGAAAAACAAGCGCAAAGGCACCTTCGGCCGGGCCTTTGCCGGTTACGGCACCGACGAGCGCTACGATGCAGGCGTAACGGCCAACCTGTTCAAAGGCGCCACGCAGGTATCGGCGATCCTCAAGTCGAACAACACGAATAACGCTGGCTTCACTGCTTCTGACATGATCGGTATGCAGGGCGGAGGCGGTGGTGGAGGAGGCGGTAACTTCAGCGGCGGCGGTGGCGGCCGGGGCGGCATGGTCATGATGGGCGGCGTAGGCGGTGGCAACTTCGGTGGTCAGGGCGGTGGCGGCAACAGCAATGGCATCACTACCTCCAGCCAGGCGGGCCTCAATTACCGGGATACCTGGAGCCCGAAGTTTGATGTGAACGGAAGCTATTTCTACAGCCATTCGGGCCGGGTGAATAACCAGCGATCGCTGCGTCAGAACCTGTTCCCCGATTCTTCGGTGCTGCGCAACCAGCAAACCTGGTCGAACAATAACAACGGCAACCACCGCTTCAACTGGAACATGATCTACGCCATCGATTCATTCAACTCGATCGTGTACAACCCGAACCTTTCTTACCAGCGTTCCGGCAGTTTCAGCGAAGACACCACCCTGGCCTTTGCCCTCAAAGGCGCATCCGAATACCGGCTGAGCAACAGCCGCAACCGCTACGATAACAGCGGGGAGGGTTTGAACTGGACCAACAACCTCGTCTGGCGCCGCAAGTTCCGCCGGGCGGGCCGCACCCTTTCGGTGAACCTTTCCGGAACCCTCAGCAATACGGAACGGGAAGGCTATAACCTGATCCATTCGGAAGAATATACGCGCTTTGGCTCCAAGTTCCGGGAAGTCAATACCAATAACGTGAACCGGGTGGCAAACCAGACCCGCAATTACGGTGCAACGGTTTCCTACACGGAGCCGATCGCCCGCGACAAGACCGTGGAGCTGAACTACAGCTACAACCGCAACGGCTACGAATCGGACCGCCGCATACTGGATTACAGCAGTACATCGGGCAAGTATGACGACCTCGTGGACTCGTTGTCGAACTTCTTCCGCAACAGCAACGAGTCGAACCGTTTCGGCGGTAACTTCCGCGTGGTTAAAAAGAAATACAATTACCAGCTGGGCTTTGCAGTACAGCAAACGGAGCTCCTCAGCGACAATGTCTCTAAGGGTACCGAGCTGCGGCAGCAATATACCAACCTGTTCCCGACGGCTTCTTTTAACTACCAGTTTGCCCGGAGCAAGAACCTGCGGTTCAATTACCGCGGCCGCACCAACCAGCCTTCCATCACCCAGCTGCAGGACGCGCCCGATTACACGCGCTACCCGTACATCACCAACGGCAACCCGGCGCTGGGCCAGGAGTTCTCGCACAATTTCGTGCTGAGCTACAACACCTTCGACATGGTGAAGTTCCGTAACCTCTTTGCCTTTATTTCCTACAGCGCCACGCAGGATAAGATTTCCAGTTCCATCACCCAGAAAGGTGCGGAGGAATACGTGGTGCCGGTAAACCTCGATGGTGCTTACAACCTGAACGGAACGATCAACTTCGGCTTTCCCATCCGTGCATTGAAGGGCGCAAACCTGAACACCAACAGCCGGATAAACCTGAACCGGGACGTAAGCCTGGTGAACGGGGTGCTCAACCGCAACCGCAACCTGACGGTGGGCGAAGACCTGCGCCTGAACTATAATTTCAAGGAAAGCCTGGACCTGGGCATCGGTGCCTCTGTGTCGTGGAATTCGGTGGCCTATTCGAGCCAGCCTGCCCGCAATACCGATTATTATACGCACGTGTATACGGTGGACGCCACCTATACTTTTCCCAAAGGTTTTATCCTGTCCACGGACCTGGATTATACGTTCAACACCGGCCGGGCCGACGGCTTCAACCAGAACTACGCCCTCTGGAATGCTTCGCTGGGAAAGCAGGTGCTGAAGAACAAGCGCGGCGAGTTCCGCCTTTCGGTCTACGACATCCTGAAGCAGAACGTATCCATTACCCGTAACATCGGCTACAACTATATCGAGGACGTGCAGAACAGCGTGGTGCAGCGGTTCTTCATGCTTTCCTTTATCTATAACCTGAACCGCATGGGCGGTAAGGCGATGCCGATGCAGCAGCGTTCGTTCCGGAACCGGTAACCGCAGGCTGGACGGAAGAAGGGTAAAGCCTGCGGGGTTATTCACCGCGAAGGCGCTCAGGCACGAAGAAGAAGCATGTTCTGCAGGCTGAGCCTTTACCGGGAGAAGGTAAGCGTACGCGTTCCGGTGAGCAGCGACCAGCATGAAGGCTCAGGCTCCCGGTGCTTCTCCACTTCATTGTTATTCGTAATGCAGCTGTGTTATTTCTGGTCCGGCGCTTGGATGGAAACGTCCCCATCGCTTTCCTCGGGAAAAAGATCAATGGAGGTGTCCGTGCCGAAGTCGACGCCTTTGGAAATAAAGAACCGGCGCAGCAGTTCCATCTTCTGATGGCATTGATCCCCAGCCCTTGAGCAACATCGGCACTGTATGCATAGTTTCTGCAGTGAAAGCAGATGAGAACCGATTCTTTCAGCCGGCCATGAGCGTCGAAAAAAAGCAGCGCATGCCTGGGCCGGAAGCATTACGTGACATAATCGATATTGTCTGTTTTCTTATAAAAATTATTGAACAGCAGGTCGGTCAGTTCGTCGGTTTCCTGC